>JAOASF010000118.1 GCA_025210175.1 Crocinitomicaceae bacterium
ACCAACTGAGCTATTCTCGCGTATTTCAATTGCGTTCTATCTTGTGCTCTCTCAAAAGAGCCCTGTCTGTCGACAGATAGATATTCTCGCGTATTTCAATTCTTTCTTCTCGTTCGAAGAGGAAGTGTTGACTTCCGGGCGACAAATATAGAAAGTATTTCTTTATTTGATATCAACCCAATTAAAATTTATTGTCATTTTTTTTGCTCTGAGAATTATGCTGGAAGCTTGATAGCCGTTGAGTATTTTACCGACTTCATTACAAATTGTGTGTTCACATTCGTAACTCCCTTAACACGTGATAGTTTGTCGAGTAAAAAGTGCTGGTATTCCTCCATTCCTGTAACGATAATCTTCAATAAAAAATCGTGACCACCAGCAATCATGTAACATTCCATCACCTCGTCGAAATCCCGAATGGCCGTCTCGAAGCCGTCAAGACTTTTGAAAGAATGCTTTTCTATGGTAACGGAACAATATGTAATTAAGTTCCGCTCCATTTGGTCCAAGTTCACCAGTGCTACATACTTCTTGATGAGCCCCGATTTTTCTAGCTTCTTAATGCGCTCGTGTACAGGGGCAACGGTTAAGTTCAGCAACTCAGCGAGTTCCTTGATCGGCCTTTTACTGTCCTCTTGTAGTAAATTGAGCAATTTGCGGTCGGTAGAATCGAGTTTCATGCAATAAATTTTTTGGTTAAAGACCTATTTGATAGTTGTATACAGGATATATTTATGTTGTTGATAGTAAATATCAGAATAATTTATTGAGTTTTTATTCTTGTTTAGAAAATATTACTGTTTTACAGATCTTTGTAAGAAGAAATTATTAAAACAGATTTAAAATGAATGCAACGGTGCAAGAAGTGCTGAAACAAGAATTCGACCGACTTACAACTATGAATGTGGGGTATTTAGGGTATCCTTTGTCGAAGGATTTGTCCTATGAGGCCCTTGCTCCATTTTTGAATCTTCAGATTAACAATGTAGGAGATCCTTATACACCTTCAAGTTTGGGGATTGACACGAAGGAGAGAGAGATTGAAGTTTTGACTTTCTTTTCGCGTTTGTTGCGTGCTGCACCAGAAACCACTTGGGGATACGTAACCAATGGCGGGAGTGAAGGGAACCTGTATGGTTTGTACTTGGCTCGAGAAGCTTTTCCGAATGGAATGGTTTATTACTCGGAGTCGACACACTACAGTGTAAAGAAGAATTTACATTTGCTCAACATCCCCAATATTGTCATTCGTTCTCAGGAAAATGGAGAGTTGGATTACAAGGATTTGGATCAAACAGTGAGAGCTCGCAGGCACAAACCAGCCATTTTCTTCATCAATGTAGGAACTACCATGACGGAAGCTATTGATCAACTCGACAAGGTGAAGGCCATTGTTAGGAAGTATGCGATCAAGGACTACTACATTCACGTAGATGGTGCTCTTGCCGGTGTAATGGCTCCGTTTTACAAGAATCGACCGAGTTTTGATTTTGCAGATGGTATCGATAGTATCTCCATATCTGGTCATAAGTTCATAGGGGCACCCATTCCATGTGGCGTTGTGCTCTGCAAAAAAGAACACAGCGAAAGAGTGGCCAAATCGATTTCTTATGTAAAAACAAAAGACACAACCATAACGGGTTCGAGAAATGGATTTACTCCGCTGATGTTGTGGTATGCCTTAAAAAACATGGGCGCCTTAGGTTTGAGAAAGCGTTACAACGAGAGTTTGGAATTGGCAGAATATGCCTTGAAACGCTTGCAGGCAATCGGTTACGATGCATGGAAAAATCCGCAAGCTATTACAGTTGTTTTGAAAAAACCAACCATGGAAATATGTCAGAAGTATCAGCTGGCCGTTCAGGATGACATGGCTCATATTATATGTGTCCCTGGGGTGGAAAAGTCGCAGATTGATGCGTTAGTTAACGACCTGGACTCCATTTGCCTTGTGGAGCCAGAGTTCGAGTTGCCAAGTTTCGACGCGGTTTTGGTCGATTTTTGATTAGCAGGTTGGAAAAGGGAGGCAAGCAAGTCTCCCTATCCGCCAATCCATTTTTTAATATCGTTCAGTTTCATTAAAGCCTCCACTGGCGTAAGGGTGTTGATGTCAATTTGAATCAGCTCTTCGCGTATTTGTTCCAAAACTGGATCGTTTAATTGAAAGAATGATAGCTGCATGTCTTCACTACTCACCGCTTCTTTGATTTCCTGCTTGCTCTTTTTGGCCTTGCCGTTGCCTCCATTTAAATCGTGACTTTGTTCCAATTTTTCGAGAATGGATTTGGCTTTGGCCACAACTGGACCAGGCATTCCTGCCAATTCTGCCACATGAATTCCAAAGCTGTGCTCACTTCCTCCAGGAATCAATTTGCGCAAAAACAAGATCTTTTGACCGACTTCTTTTACCTGAACATTGAAGTTTTTAATGCGGTCAAATTTCTGACTCATCTCATTGAGTTCGTGGTAGTGCGTGGCAAACAAAGTCTTTGCTTTGGCTTTTGGAAACTCGTGCAAGTATTCGGCAATGGCCCAAGCAATGGAAATTCCATCGTAGGTGCTGGTTCCGCGACCAATTTCGTCCAATAACACCAAACTACGATCGGTTATATTGTTCAAAATGCTCGAAGTTTCATTCATTTCCACCATAAAGGTCGATTCGCCGCTCGAAATATTGTCGCTCGCCCCAACTCGGGTGAAAACGCGGTCCAACAGTCCGATTTCAGCTGACTCAGCTGGAACGAAACTACCCATTTGCGCCATCAAACAAATCAAAGCCGTCTGTCTCAAAATTGCACTCTTACCCGACATATTGGGTCCGGTAATCATGATGATTTGTTGTTTTTCGTCGTCCAAGAATACGTCGTTTGGAATGTATTCTTCGCCAATCTTCATTTGGCGTTCTATCACGGGGTGACGGCCTTTGGCGATTTCAATGGCATAGCCCTCGTTTATTTTGGGTTCTACATATTCATTTTCGATGGCAACTTGTGCAAAAGATAAGAGAGCATCGATAGTAGCAACCATGCGACTACTTTCTTGAATTTCAGTTACAAAAGGAAGCATGGCCTGAACAAGCTCCTGAAAAAGGCGACTTTCGATCTGGTAAATCTTCTCCTCGGCACCCAGAATTTTTGCTTCGTAGTTTTTGAGTTCTTCCGTAATGTATCGCTCTGCTGAAACCAAGGTTTGCTTTCGAATCCAATCTTCAGGTACTTTGTCGCGATGGGTATTTCTCACCTCAATGTAATACCCGAATACATTGTTAAAAGCCACCTTCAAACTTGGAATACCCGTTCGCTCACTTTCCCGGTTTTGCAAATCTTCGAGGTAGTTCTTGCCCGAAGTAGAGATAGCGCGTAGTTCATCCAAATCTTCGTTAACTCCATCGGCGATTACGGGGCCTTTACCCACAGCTATAGCTGGGTCAGGGTGCAAGTTGGCTTTGATTCTTTCGATCAGTGCCGGACAAGCAGAAAGTCGCTTGGCAATTTCTTGAATGTAAGGTGTTTTGTTCTTTAAAAGGATGTCCTTGATTGGCTCTATTTGTTCCAAGGTGCGCAATAACTGACGAACTTCTTTCGGATTGACCTTTCCAACAGCTGTTTTGGTTATCAAGCGTTCCAAGTCGTTGATCATTTTCAAATGACCCAAAATCTGTTCCTTTTCGTCCGGATTTTTGTACCAATAGGAAACGGCAGAAAGTCTGTTTTTTACGGGAGTCAACTCCTTTAGCGGTAACACCATCCAGCGCTTCATCATACGGCCGCCCATTGGAGTAACTGTCTTGTCCAATACGTGAATCAAACAAGTCGCATTTTCGTGAGGAGAATGAATCAATTCCAGATTGCGAACCGTGAAACGATCCAGCCAAACGTATTTGTCTTCTTGAATCTTCGCGATTTGGGTAATGTGTCCCAGTTTATGGTGTTCCGTTTCGGATAGATAATGCAAAATGGCTCCAGCAGCTATAAGACCGTGGGTTTGATCTTCCACAGCATACCCTTTTAAAGAGTTCGTTTCGAAATGTTTCAATAAACTCTCTCGAGCAAAATCTTCTGTAAAAACCCAGTCTTCTAAGCGGAAAGTGTGTGCAGATGTTTTGTTGAAGGTTTCAAATTCCTTGCTTTTCTTTTTCTGGAAAATAATTTCGGTTGGTTGAAAGCCTTGGATCAATTTATCCAAGTAGGAAAGAGAACCTTGGGCTACTAAAAATTCTCCAGTAGATGCATCGAGGAAAGAAACGCCGTGAACGTTCTTGTCGATGTGTACAGCGCAAAGGAAGTTGTTGGATTTTTGTTCGAGAACATTGTCGTTAAACGAAATGCCGGGAGTAACCAATTCTGTTACCCCACGTTTCACGATTCCTTTCACCATTTTCGGGTCTTCGAGCTGGTCGCAAATGGCAACTCGTTTTCCCGCGCGAACCAACTTGGGTAAATACGTTTCCAAAGAATGATGCGGAAAACCAGCCAATTCGATGTCGCTCGAGCCATTTCTTCTGCTCGTCAACACAATGCCTAAAATGCGAGCCGCCTCCACGGCATCCTCACCAAAAGTTTCGTAAAAATCGCCAACACGGAACAGCAGCAAGGCTTGCGGGTGCTTTGCTTTAATCTGGTTGTATTGCTTCATCAAGGGCGTTTCGCTCGCCTCTTTTTTTGTTTTCTGTTTAGCCAAAATCCTCTTCTTGGTATGCGTGGGCTAAGTTAACTTCCTTCAAAAGTTGGGCAAAATGGATGCCGCCTTTCTTATCAACAAACACCCGAAACTTGTTAAAGAAACCTACTTTTGTGGCATGAGTACGTCCAACAAGAAATTAAAACTGTGGGAGCTGGATCGCGTTAGTCCAGAGGAGTTCAAGGAGCAACAAAAGTTTCCTGTGGTGGTCATTTTGGACAGCATTCGCAGTTTGAATAACGTGGGTTCCTTCTTCAGAACTTGCGACGCCTTTAATGTGGAGAAGCTCTACTTGTGTGGAATCACAGCGACTCCTCCTCATCGAGAAATCACCAAAACGGCCATCGGAGCTACTGAATCCATGGAGTGGGAACATGTGGAAAACGTACTGGAACTGTGTGATCGCTTGAAAGCAGAGGGTTATCAATTGTGTACCATCGAACAAACTGAAAATACGACTTTACTCCAAAATTTGCCCGAGGTAAAGGGGGAGAAGTTTGCTGTAGTCTTTGGAAATGAAGTGGACGGTGTGAATCAAGAAATTGTGGATCGATCCAATTATGTACTCGAAATTCCTCAATTCGGAACCAAACACTCCCTCAACGTATCAGTTTGCGCTGGGGTCGTACTCTGGGAGTTTGCGAAAAGATTTATCTAGAAACCAAACCTTTCTTCCGTCCGTTGGTTTATACTGGTTGTAATGTTTTAACTAATTTTGCACCCGCATAAGAGTATAGGAAAATGATCGAAACGGATATTATCATAATTGGGGCTGGTCCCGTAGGTTTGTTTACAGTTTTTGAAGCTGGTTTGTTGAAATTGCGTTGTCACTTAATTGACTCCTTGCCACAACCAGGTGGACAGTGTTCGGAGATATATCCGAAAAAACCAATCTATGATATCCCCGGATTCCCTTCTGTGTTGGCGGGAGAGTTGATCGACAACTTGATGGAACAAGCAGCTCCTTTTAAGCCAGGTTTTACCTTGGGTGAAGCGGCGATGAAAATCGAGAAAACAGAAGACGAAAAGTTCATTGTTACAACGGTAAAAGGAACCCAACACATCGCTCCAATCGTAATGATTGCTGGAGGTTTGGGTGTTTTTGAACCAAGAAAACCACCTATTTCAAACATCGTTGATTTTGAAGACAAAGGAGTGGAATACATTATCAAAGATCCGGAGTTCTACCGCGGTAAAGACTGTGTGATTGCAGGTGGTGGTGACTCGGCGTTGGATTGGAGTATCTTTTTGGCGGATAAGAAAATAGCCAAATCGGTAACCTTGGTTCACCGTTCAAGCTCATTCCGTGGTCACTTGGATTCTGTACAAAAAGTAATTGATATGGCTGAAAAAGGCGAAATCAAATTGGTGACTGAGGCAGAGGTGACTGGTCTTAGCGGTAATGGAAAATTGGACAAAGTAATCATCACGCACCAGAAGGAAGGTGAGATGACGGTAGATACGGATCACTTTATTCCTTTGTTCGGTTTGAAACCAAGTTTGGGTCCAATCGCTGACTGGGGCTTGGAAATCGAGAAAAATGCGATCAAGGTGGATACCTTGGATTACTCGACCAACATCCCAGGGATTTATGCCATCGGTGACGTGAATACTTACGAGAATAAATTGAAGTTGATCCTTTGTGGATTCCACGAAGGAACCTTGGCGGTTCAATCGGCTTTTGCTCGTATTTATCCAGACAAAAAGAACATCTTGAAGTACACCACGGTAAACGGAGTACAAGGATTCTAGTTCATCATGCTTTCTCCCGACGAAATCGCGCGCTATAGTCGTCATTTGACCTTGCCCGAATGGTCGGAGGAAAAACAACTTTCCCTTAAAAAAGCAAAGGTGTTGGTCGTTGGAGCGGGAGCTCTGGGCTGTGCCGTTTTGCCCTATTTGGTTGCTGCTGGAGTGGGGGAGCTTTGTATTCTCGATGCAGACGTGGTGGAGGTGAGTAACCTGCATCGTCAGGTTTTGTATCGTCAAGAAGATATCGGGAAAGGAAAGGCTGAAACGGCATGTGAACGTTTGAGTACCCTGAATCCGCACGTCAAACTTTCATTCAAAAAAGAATGGTTGACGAGTCAGAATGCTTTTGAACTTTCTGATGGATACGATTTCATCGTAGACGGAACCGACAATTTTCCTACGCGCTATTTGGTGAATGACCTCTGTGTATTGAAAAACAAAGTAAACATTCACGGAAGCATCCAAGGTTTTCAAGGACAGGTTGCGGTATTCAATGCTTTAATGGAAAACGGGGAACGTTCACCCAATTATCGAGACCTATACCCCAATCCGCCAGCACCTGGAGAGGTGAAAAGTTGTGCCGAAAACGGTGTGATTGGTGCCTTGCCAGGAATCATCGGGTCGATGATGGCCCTAGAGACAATTAAGGTAATTTCTCAAACAGAAGGAGTTTTAACGGGCCAGGTCGCTTCTCTGAATTTTGTACCTTTCCATCAACGTACACTTCGCTATCGCAAGGATCCTCAAAATCCGTTGCGAAGAGAAGAAAACAGACAAGAAACATTAATCGATTACGACGCCTTTTGTGGAGTCACTAATACAAGTACAATGAAAGAAATAACGGTTCAAGAATTGAAAGAATGGATGAACAAGGGAGAAGATTTTCAGTTGGTAGACGTGCGTGAGCAACACGAATTTGACGAAGCCAATATGGACGGACATTTGATTCCACTCGGAGAGGTTCCAACGCGTTTTTCAGAAATTGAAAAGGATAAAAAAGTTGTTATTCACTGTCGTTCAGGCGTCCGTAGTGCCAATGCTATTCAATATCTTCAAACACAGGGGTTTGATAACTTGTACAATCTACAAGGTGGAATTTTGGCTTGGTTGGCCGCAAATTAAGCTATGCTAAAAAAGGGAAGTATTTCATTTTTTATCCTTTTGGGAGTGGGCTCCTTGCTCATCATACTTTCCTTGCAATTGGTGTGGATGAAGAAAACGGTCGACATCCAACAAACCAATATAGAAATTCAAAACAAAGAAGACTCCCTGAACCTTGTTGAGTTCTCAGAAATTGTACACTCGGCTTTGAGGGATGTGCTGGAGCAAATTTCAACGCATCGGTCGGATAGTTCGGATATGTACAATGCAGTTCGACAAATACGAACCAATCGTTTTGTGGTGGATATCAATGAAGAACTTCAGCCTTATTACTTAGAAACGCTCTTGAAGAGGGCGTTTTATGAAAAGAATGTTCGACAAGATTTTCAATACGGAATTTACGATTGTTTCTCGGATTCAATTGTATACGGAAATCTTATACATGTAGACGAACAAGCTGATGGAGGTTATCGCATTGATGCCAATTCCAATCTCAATGAATCCATCGTGAATTGGAAAAAAGACGGGCATTATTTCACTGTTTTTTTCCCGAATGTGGAGGCGCAAAAAATCAACCCGAACGCTACCTTGTTCACTCCGTGGGTGTATGTATTGCTCATTGTAGCACTTGTCCTCATCTTTTTTTGGTATTCCTTGGTGCTCATACTTCGACAGAAAAAACTGTCTGAAATCAAGAACGATTTCATCAACAACATGACCCACGAATTGAAAACGCCTATTTCGACTATTTCCCTTTCGAGTGAGATGCTTTTGAAAGATGGTGTTCAAAACGATGCGGAGAAACTGCAACGTTATGCCAGTATTATTTACAAGGAAAATAAGCGTTTAGAGAACCAAGTGGAGCGTGTTTTGAAAGTGGCAAAATTGGATAAAAGCGAAGTGGTATTGACCAAAACAAACCTGGAAGTTCATGCCCTTTTGGAGGAGGTAAAAGATCATTTCCAGTTCAATCAAGAAGACAAAGGAGGTTCGATTGTGATGGAACTGAAGGCCGATCGCGATAACATTTCTGCCGATGAGGTTCACGTGTCGAATGTGATCTACAACCTAATTGACAACGCTATAAAGTACTCCCTGGAAAAGCCAGAAATTCAGGTGACAACCTACAATTCAAAAGAGGGTATTTGCATCGAAGTAAAGGACAACGGAATTGGAATCAAGAAAGAAGATCTAAACAACATCTTCGATAAATTTTTTCGGGTACATACCGGAAATCGCCACGATGTAAAAGGCTTCGGTTTAGGCTTGTATTATGTAAAAACCATCATTGAAGCTCACAACGGGAAAGTATTGGTGAAAAGTCAAGTGGGCAAAGGGACCACTTTTACGGTTTGCTTGCCTTTTTAGTCCTTGAATAAAATGGCGTTCGGCTGAGGATACAAACCATCCCTCGAAATCTTCTTTCCCTTTTTGTAAACCATCACTCTTTCGGCTATTTCCTGACCTTCCATTTTGGCTTCAATCAAGAAATAATCTGAGGTTTCGAACAACAATTTATAGGTGCCCTTGTACGATGTTTTACCAATGGTCATAAACAATTGCTGATCGCGAATTTCAATTTTTATGGGAGTTTCCGAAACCGTCATTAGCTCTCCAGCAGTTTCCATTTTGTAGGCGTTTATTTTGCCAGAATAGGTGCCAAAGTACTTGCTCTTTAGGCTTTCTTGCGAATGACCAAAAGTCGAAACAAAGAGGACGAAAAGGAAAAGTAGAGCTCTCATTTTTAAACAATTTCAGAGAATTATAAACAGTTGCGAAGTTACCGGTTTTTTTGATTTAGCCTAATTCATCGAACAGTCAACCGTTTGCGCTTTTTTTGTCAGTACTTACCGCACTGTGCCGTGGTTTAGCTCCTTTTGTTTGGGCTTTTTATTCTCTATTTTTACCGTGAAATAGAACTGAATAATGCAAGCATATCACGATTTACTCCAACGAATTATTGATGAAGGAACTTTTAAAAGTGACCGAACGGGAACAGGAACCTATTCTGTTTTTGGTCACCAAATGCGCTTTGACTTGTCGAAGGGTTTTCCCTTGGTAACAACCAAAAAACTGCATTTGCGAAGCATCATCATCGAATTGTTGTGGTTTTTGAATGGTGATACAAACATTAAGTTCTTGAAGGATAATGGCGTTTCGATTTGGGACGAATGGGCGGATGAAAATGGAAACTTGGGGCCGGTTTACGGTCACCAATGGCGTTCATGGCCAGCGAAAGATGGCGGGACGATTGACCAGATTACGAACCTAATCGACCAAATCAAAAAGAATCCGGATTCGCGTCGCTTGATTGTTTCAGCGTGGAACGTTGCAGATGTCGAAAACATGGCCCTACCTCCTTGCCACACCTTGTTTCAGTTCTATGTGGCAGATGGGAAATTGAGTTGTCAGTTGTACCAACGCAGTGCTGATACTTTCTTGGGGGTTCCGTTCAACATTGCTTCCTATGCCTTGCTAACCATGATGGTGGCGCAAGTATGTGACTTAGAAGTTGGAGATTTCGTTCACACCTTCGGCGATGCGCACTTGTATAGCAATCACATGGATCAAGCAAAGTTGCAACTAACGCGTGACATTCGTCCGTTGCCAACCATGAAAATCAATCCAGACGTGAAAGACATTTTCGGGTTCAAATTCGAAGATTTCACCTTGGAAAACTACGATCCACATCCACACATTAAAGCAGCTGTAGCCATTTAAGATGAAGTTAGCATTGATTGTTGCCATGGACCAAAACCGTGGTATTGGAAAGGATAACGACCTGTTGTGGCATTTGCCAGCCGATATGAAATTCTTTAAAGAAACGACAACGGGACACGTGGTGGTTATGGGAAGAAAGAACTTTGAAAGTATTCCAGAACGATTTCGTCCTTTGCCCAATCGAGAGAATGTGGTGTTGACCAGAAACGAAGATTACCAAGCGGAAGGATGTTTGGTTTTTCATTCACTCGAAGCTGCGATTGCACATTACCAAGAAACCGATAAAACGGTCTTTATCATTGGAGGAGGGCAAATCTATCAAGAGGCTTTAGCGAACTTTCAAATGGATGAAATGTACATTACCGAAGTTGCCGCCAATATCGAGGCCGACACTTTTTTTCCAGCCTTCGACGAGAATCAATACCAAATAGGAATCGTACAAGAGAATGAAAAGGATGAGAAAAATCCTTATTCTTTTGTGATCAAGAAGTACAGTAAGTAAAAGACAAAGCATAAAAAAAGGACCCATTTTCATGCGTCCTTTTTTTTGTACCCTAAGGCAGCTATAATGCTTATTTGCTAACTACAAATTTACCTGTGGTAACAACGTTGTTTTGTGCATCAACTACTTGGTAGATGTATGATCCATTCTCCAAGTTTGAAACTTGTACAGCTGTAATTCCGCTGTTCAATACTTGCTCAGCAACAACCTTTCCGTCCATTGAAATCGCAACAAACTTGTCAGCAGTTGTGTTAGCCAAATCAACAGAGATCATGTCTTTAACCAATGTTGGGTATACCTTGATTGCTTCTTTAGCAATGTTCGCCAAACCAGTTGAACCTGTAGCGTTAGCCAAACGGAAGTTGTCAACTTTGTTGTATGCTCCAGCTGTAGAGTTGTCCGATGTAAGGCTGATTACGTCGATAAACATAGAGTCAGCAGACATACCGCTCATTCCTGGGTAGAAATCCATTTGGATTCCGAACTCAGTAAATGTTGCGTAATCTCCCATAACAGCAACTTCACCGTACTTCACTGTATCACCGTTCAAGTTGGTCGTTGCAACAGTCACCAACATTTGCAAGTCGGATCCTCCAGTTACAGCTACTGCGTCAAAGTAAACAGAGTCAAAAGCACCTGTGAAAGCAACACCTCCACCATCTACTCCGTAAGAGAATAGAGAGGCGTATAAAGGAACTCCAAAAGGGCTAAGGTCAACTGGCTTCAATTTAGCTGAAAAACCTGTAGCTTCTGTAGCGCGAACTACTGAAGTGTCTCCTAAGATTGGAGCCAAATCATTGAATGCAGCACCCCAGTTAATCGCTGTTGTGTTGTTTGTCCAATCATTTAGATTGAAGTTGTACTGAGCTTGCCCAGCAAAGGTGGTAGCACAAAGTGCTAGGATAAGTGTAATTTTTCTAATCATAACTTCTACTTTAGGCCGGAAAATTACTTCAAATATTCCATTCGATATGCCACATACGGTACAATTTCTTGCACATTTTCCTGTGAACGGGTTGAACGGTTGCTGCAATCTGTAAACGGCTAGGTTTACCATTGTATATGCTGGCAAATACTGTTAAATTCGCATTTTTCCCAGATCCAGATGAAGTTATGCATTGCAGAGAAACCCAGCGTCGCTAAAGACATCGCCGAAATTATCGGTGCCAAGCAGCGCAATGACGGGTATTATGAAGGCAATGGGTATTGGGTCACTTGGACCTTTGGTCACCTCTGTACCTTAAAGGAACCCCACGATTACAAGGAGACTTGGAAGTATTGGAAATTGGAAGATTTGCCCATTGTACCACTCAACTTTGGAATCAAGGTGATTGATGATGGCGGGGTGAAAAAGCAATTTGCCTGTATAGAGAAATTAGTTTCACAAGCCGAGGAGGTAATCAACTGTGGGGATGCCGGGCAAGAGGGAGAACTCATCCAGAGATGGGTGTTGCACAAAGCGAAATGCAAAGTGCCAATCAAACGACTATGGATTTCTTCCCTAACCGAAGAGGCCATTAAGGAAGGGTTCGAAAAATTACACGAAGGCAAGAAGTACGATCTACTCTACCAAGCCGGAGCTGCACGAGCCATTGGAGATTGGATGTTGGGCATCAATGCTACGCGCTTGTTCCCCAAAAAATTTGGAAGAGGAAAAGCGACTTTGTCTGTTGGACGAGTTCAAACGCCTACCCTTGCCATGATTGTTCAACGTCAGAAAGAGATCGATTCCTTTGTGGTTGAGGAGTATTGGGAATTGAAAACCAACTACCGCGAAACTGAATTCATGTGTCAGATAGATCGCTTGAAATCGGTAGATAAGGCCGAAAAGGGTCTCGAGTATCTCAAAGACAAACCCTTTGAAGTGACGTCCTTCGAACAGAAAGAAGGTAAGGAAGGGAATCCGAGACTGTACGATTTGACTTCCTTACAAGTAGATGGAAACAAGAAATATTCCTTTTCTGCCGACGATACACTTCGTCATATCCAGAATTTGTACGAAAAGAAATTGGTAACCTATCCGCGTGTAGATACGACCTACCTTTCCGAAGATTTGCACCCGAAGATCCCGAATATTCTTCGTGGTTTGAAATACTATTCTCGATTTACTGAGAAACTGCTGCAAGCTCCGATTCCAAAATCGAAACAGGTTTTTGATGATAAAAAGGTAACGGATCACCATGCCATTATCCCAACGGGAATTGTCCCGAGTGGAATTACCCCAGCAGAACAGCAGGTCTACGATCTGATTTGCAAGCGTTTTATTGCAGTTTTTTATCCGGAGTGTAAGGTTTCGAATACCACTGTTTTAGGAAAGGTTGATCAGTTGGAATTCAAAGCAACAGGTAAGAAAGTACTGGAGTTAGGTTGGCGTGAGGTATATGCAGACGATTCCAAGAAAAAAGCGGATAAGGATGAGGAGAAAATCATGCCCACCTTCGTGGATGGAGAAAGTGGTCCGCATGAACCCTTTATACATCAAGGAAAAACTTCTCCACCCAAACCGTATACCGAAGCAACTTTGTTGAGAGCCATGGAAACGGCTGGTAAACAAGTGGATGATGACGAAATGCGCGAACTAATGAAGGACAATGGTATTGGTCGACCATCTACCAGAGCAAACATCATTGAAACCCTTTTCCGAAGAAAGTACATCGAGAAAAAACGCAAAAACATATTGGCCACCCATACGGGAATTCAGTTGATTGATACCATTCAAAACGAGTTGCTCAAAAGTGCAGAATTGACCGGGGTGTGGGAGAAGAAACTACGCCTTATTGAAAAAGGAGAGTACGAAAGTGAGGTGTTTAAGAATGAGTTGATCCAAATGGTAAGGGAGTTAACCGATGAGGTGATTTTTAATACCCGTACCATTATCTCCTTTGAGCCTGTAAAAACGGAGAAACCAAAGGCTCCTAAAAAGCCGAAGGCACCTGCGCCCAAATTGGATGAATTGGATTGTCCGAAGTGTAAGGCCAATAAACTCATGCGAGGTAAAACGGCCGTAGGCTGTAGCAACTTCAAAGAATGTGGTTTCAAACTGCCCTTTGAACTTTTGGGTAAGAAGTTGACAGATAAGCAATTGACGGATTTAGTGCTCAAAAAGAAAACCGCCAAAATAAAAGGTCTCCAAAAAGGTGATGGCAGCGAAGCTTTTGATGCAGCTTTGATTTTAACCGACGATTGGAATATCGAATTGAAATAAGCTAGCGGATAATTGGATCCGTTTGAATCCACGCACTTTCATTTAAAGCTCGATCAATGATTTGAATTTCGTAGCGAATCGTGTCAGAATCCTCAGATAGAAAATTGTAATAAAAAGGAGAGAGTGTATAGGTAATTTTCCCGGAAATGGATTTTGGTTTGCCCTCATAAACGGGTCGCAATCGGTTCTTGAAAATGATCGAGTCTCCATTCGCATCCTTCCCCACTTGGAATTTCCCATTCACCTTTTCGTAATAAACCAAGTACAAGTTGTATTCGTATTTCGAACCTACATTGTAAGGAGCCTCTGTTGCATCTGGGTTTAACCCAATATCACCTTCTCCATCTTCAAACCGGAGTACCACATAAGCAGAATCTCCGGTTGGAGTAAACTCCTCAAAATACAATTGGGGAACCGATGGGTATTCATTCTTCTTAAAACAAGAAGTCAAAAGGAGAACCGTAAGTAGAAAAATCCATTTCACATTTAAAAGTAACCATTATCCTTTTTCACTCGCAAAGCAGTGTAAAATACTACCTTTGATATGTGGAAAATTGGCCAGGTATTTTTGAGATTCAAAGCGAAGAAGAGTTCCTCGAGTGGTCCCTTCGCATCTTTCGGTTTCAGTATGCCAATACGCTAGTATATCGTGAATTTTGCGATTATATTAAGGTTTCTACTCCCCAAAGTCTGGAGGAAATTCCCTTTCTTCCCATCTCCTTTTTTAAGACGCATCGCATACTTCACAAGGAAAAACAAGCTCAATTTTTATTCAAAAGTTCGGGAACCACGGGTATGGTTCGGAGCGTACACCCCGTAGCTCATCCCGAAATTTATGAAGAGAGCTTCTTGCGTACGTATGAAGACCAAATAGGCCCACTAAAGGAGCAAGTAATCTTGGCTTTACTTCCGTCGTACTTGGAACAGGGCGAATCGAGCTTGGTTTATATGGTGGACCGCTTGGTGAAGGAAACACAGTCCGAATTATCTGGCTTCGTTTTGCACGAATTGAAGGAGGTAAAATTGAGGTACGAAGCTGCGCTTTCTTCGGGTAAAAAGGTGGTGATTTTTGGTGTATCCTATGCTTTGCTAGATTTGGCGGAGCAGGGAATCGACCTTTCTCAAGCTGTTATTCTTGAAACGGGAGGGATGAAAGGAAGACGCAAGGAATTGACCAAGAAAGAACTGCACGAAGTCTTAAAGTCGGGCTTAGGCGTTTCATTTATCGCATCCGAATACGGCATGACCGAACTGTTTTCACAAGCATATGCGTTGAGTGATGGAGTCTTTCAATTTCCGAAATGGATGAAGGCCACACTCGTGGAGGTAAATGACCCATTGAGTCCGCTTACCAAAGAGAAAACGGGTGCCATCAACATCATCGACCTAGCAAATGTGTATTCCTGTAGTTTCATTGCAACCCAAGATTTGGGGCGCATATCGCCAAAGGGATTGGAGCTCATGGGGCGATTCGACTTTGCCGATACAAGAGGTTGTAATTTAATGGTTCAGTGATGCTGGATTTGACTATTTTTAATTGTCAATCAAGATGTTGAAATTTCTCCTTTTCATACTGACTATTATTCCTTCTATAGCATGGAGTCAATTTGTGAATGGAAGTCAAATGACTTTCGGAAAAAGCAGGGTTCAGTATTATGAGTTTGATTGGAGAGAGCAGAAATACGAGCGCTTTTCGATTCATTCATACCGAGGCGAAGAAGATTTGTCGGACCGAGCAGCTCAGATAATCCAAAAAGAAATAGAGGAACTAGAACAGGTTTTTCAGTACAAAATGAAAGACCGACTGGAAATTCTATTGTTCAAATCCTTACACGAATTCCGCCAAACCAACCTGGGCTTGAAGCTTGGAGAGGAAGAGGCTCAAGGGGGACAAAGTCAACTGGTAAACAATCAACTTTTGCTATACTTTGACGAGGGTCAGCTTCAGTTTCAACAGCAAATACGCTACGTTTTAGCTCAGCGATTTCTGTATCAAATTTTACTGGATGATGACTGGTCGAGCATCCTAATCACCGAAAAAGCATCCGTGCATCCGACTTGGTTTATCAAAGGTCTGGCTTCGTTTTATTCCCAACCTTGGGACGCTCAGTTGGAAAATGAAATCAAGGAAGGAGTGCTGACCGGTAAATATTTGAATATAGCCAAGATAAAAGGAGAGGAAGAACGCGTTTTTGGTCATGCCTTTTGGTATTTCATAGAGCAAAATTATGGCGCCAGTCAATTGACCAACCTCGTTTTTTTGACCAAGGTAACCGGCCATATCGATCGGTCTTTAAAGTATATATTAGGAAGATATCAAATCGAACTCATGCCCGAGTTCATGGAGTACTATGGAAAGCGCTTTTCCTCCGATTTGAAGTTTCAGAAGGATCCGCCAAAGTCGGATTTTGTGAAACACAAAGGTCGCGTTTCCTCCTTGGTGAAGAGTCCAGATGGGAGAGATGCGTACTGGATTGAAGAAGTAGAAGGTAAGATTTTCGTAGTCGAGCAAATGTTGGGTAAAAAGCCCAAAGTTTTAAAAGCATTCGAGGCAAAAATGGACCGCATCAAAGAGGCCCAACCAGCCCATTTGGTGATGCACCCAAAGGGTAATTTTTTGGCATGTTTTTATGTGATCGAAGGGTACCTTCATTTTTCCTTATTTGATTTAGCAACCAAGGAAATAACGCAGAAAAAAATTGAAAATCTCGACCAAGTTTTGGGAGCCAACTATCATCCCAATGGACTTCAAATAGGATTGAGTGCTGTTAAAAATGGTCAAACAGACATCTTCCTTTACCGAGTGGGGGGCAATTCTTTGGATCAAATAACGAATGATTTGTTCGACGACTTTTCGCCTTGTTTTGACAAAAGTGGTGAGCTGATCTATTTTCAGTCGAATCGAATAAGCGATAGTTTGAAATCTCAACTGTTTCCTCAAGCGGGAAATAAAGCTACAGGCATCTATGGGTTAAAAATCAAAGAAAAAGACCGTTCAAAACCCCTACTGGTTTCCTTTTTGAACCATGACAAAAATCGAGAATCCAATTTATTCACCGTTCAAAACGAGCTGTACTTTGTGTCGGACTTGTCAGGTTCACCTCAACTTTTTCAATTAAAAATCGATTCGGCTGTTGCTTATATTGACACAGCCATTCATTACCGATACATTCATACTCCCATGGCGCTCACCAATTGGAACACGGGGGTATTGGAAGCACATTATTCCACAGGTTCCAAAGACTTCAACCTTCTTTTTCATCAAAACGGCCAAGATCATTTTGTCGCCATTAAGGGAAAAGGGACTTATCAATTGAAGGAGACGTATTTTAAACAGAAAAGCGAAACAGCAGAAAGTCAAAAAGCGGATGACGTTAAAAAGGAACTGCCCAAAGAGGAGGTGGTGGTAGAAACGGAATTATCTTCCAAATTGGGTTACGAGAAAGATCGCATTACGATTTATGGTGATGAGGTAGCAACGGTAGATAGTATAAATCAAGAAGGTGAATCGACTGTAACGATTGAGCAAGGATTTCAACCAGCTAAACGAGAAAAGTACAAGCTTAATTTTGCACATAACAAAGTCAGCTTTCAGGTCCAAAATAGCTTCCTGAATCAGAACTATCAGAAATATGAAGGCCCATCCACCTCTTTTCGAAATCCTTCTCTTTCAGGACTATTCTCGTTAAGGGTGGCAGATTATTACGAGAATTATGTGCTTACGGGCTATGTTCGCATTCCTACTTCGCGAGGTAGTGGAGAGTTTTTGTTTGAACTCGACTTCCTTAAAAAAAGATGGGATAAACGAATTTCCTATTACCGACGTGGATACGAAACGGCAACTTCCGTAGGACTTTCCAAATCAGTTTCACACCAGTTGGGATCAGCTTGGATCTATCCTTTTACCGAGGTGTTGAGTTTTAGAACCTCCTTGTACGCTCGCATGGATATTCAAACCCCAGTGGGTACCGATCCGGTGGCCTTGGAGAGAGAGCTTGGGTATGAATATGCAGGCGGAACTGTTACCAGTCTCGTTTTCGACAATGCACGATGGATTCACGGGAATGCCTGGAAAGGAATTCGAGCCAAATTGTTTTTTGATTTGCTTCAAAATACGCAGCTGAACGGATTGGGAATGTTCAACATTGGAGCCGACTTGAGGGCTTCGAAGGAATTGTACAAAGAAATGGTTTGGGTGAACCGCTTGGCTGGAGGAGCATCTTATGGTGGAGAAAAGTTGTTGTATACCATGGGCGGAGTCGACAATTGGATGTTGCGCGGCAAGAATGGTTTCAACGCGTCCATAGGCGTGGATCCAAAGGAAAATTTTGCCTATCAAACCCTTGCTACTCCAATGCGAGGATTTGCTCAGAATCAGCGCAATGGTTCGCGGTTTTTTGTATACAACATGGAATTGCGAATCCCTGTTGCCGTGTTAATTGCCAAATACAAGATGCGTTCGGAGGCATTGCGGACTTTTCAAGTAGTGAATTTCTTCGATCTAGGAACAGCATGGACAGGCCCTTCTCCGTTATCAGACGAGAATTTTTTCAATCAACAAGTGATCCAAAATAAACCAGCTGTAATAGAGTTGTACAAGACCAGAGAGCCCGTAATTGCTGCTGCAGGTGTAGGGCTTCGCAGTAAAATTTTTGGTTACTTTGTACGGTTGGATTTAGGCTGGGGAATCGAAAATTTCCAATTCACAAAAAGACCCAGACTGTTTTTTACCTTAACAAATGATATTTAAGAAAATGAGTGCACAGACCATAATTACACTAATCATGATCGGGTTGGCCGCAGGCGTATTGAGTGGTTTTGTCGGAGTGGGCGGAGGTGTAATCATCGTTCCTGCCTTGGTGTATTTTCTTTCGGCTAGTCAGCACGAAGCCCAAGGTACAAGCCTTTTCATTCTCCTGATGCCCATTGGCTTTTTGGCCGTTTACAACTATTGGAAAGCCGATCAAATCAATTGGTCATATGGTGCCTTTATTGCAATGGCCTTCGTGATAGGCGGATACTTCGGAAGTAAACTATCACTCAAACTTTCTCCGGGACTAGTAAAATTGGTTTTCGGACTAATCATGATTTTTGTATCAATCAAAATGATTACGTCGGGTTACTCCAAGTGGAAAAATGATAAGCAGAATGAAGAAGTTCATACAAGATAAAGCGGAAAGTTTACTAGCCAAGGTTGTGGCTCATCGCGTTCATTTGCATCAAAATCCAGAACTTTCGTTTGAGGAACACAAAACCATGACCTATGTTTCGGAATGCCTAACTGCTTTGGGGATTGAACACGAAACAGGTGTGGCAGGCACGGGAGTTGTGGCCTATTTGCAAGGGAAATTTGACAAAAATACACCCCATGTTGTGCTAAGAGCCGACTTGGATGCCTTACCTATCAAGGAGCAAACGGGAGCAGAATATGCCTCTAAAGTAGAAGGGGTTATGCATGCCTGTGGACATGATGTGCATACTTCTACCTTGTTGGGAACGGCCGAACTGCTCAAGCAAATGGAGGGAGATTTGAAACATCCCGTTATGTTCATTTTTCAACCGGGTGAAGAAAAAGCCCCAGGTGGAGCTTCCTTGATGATAGCCGATGGTGTTTTGAAAAAAAGGCCCATAAAAAGCATGTACGCCTTGCACGTATTTCCGGAGTTAACCTATGGAAAAGTCGGATTCAAAAGTGGACTCTACATGGCTTCGTGTGATGAGGTGCATCTAACGATAACCGGAAAAGGCGGGCACGCAGCAATGCCACATGCTTGTATCGATCCAATCCAGGTAGGGGCTGAGTTGGTCCGTGATTTGCCGCTTGCTCTGCATCGGAAATGTGACCCCAAAGTGCCCATGGTCTTTTCAATCGGTCATTTTGAGGCCCTTGGCGCCACCAATGTGATTCCAAATACGGCCCATATCAAAGGAACCTTCAGAACCATGAATGAGGATTGGAGAAAGGACGCCTTAAATCACATGCAGAAATATTGTGACGCCTTGGCCTTGTCCACTGGCGCAGAGGTGAAACTAAATATCGTTCACGGTTACCCTTATTTGGAGAACAATCCGGAAGTTACCGAGGATCTTCGCGCAAAAGCCATAGAACAATTGGGTGTAGAAAATGTTGTAGAATTGCCAATTCGATTAACGGCTGAGGATTTTTCATTTTACTCGCAGGAAGTTCCTTGCTGCTTTTTCCGCTTAGGTGTAAGAAATGAGGAAAAAGGCATTGTTCATGGCGTTCATCATCCCAAATTTGATATAGATCACCGAGCGATGCAAACCGGTATGGAAGTTCTTGCTCTAACTGCCTTGACGGAATGAAAAAGTATATTTTCTTTATTTCAATGATGTTGACGCTTGCAGGTTGCGACAAGGAACAGCAGCGAGTTGATTGGCTCAACGGAGAATGGGAATTGGTAGGTTTCTACGAATTAAACGCAGATGCCACGCGCAAGTCGTATGTAACCTTTGATGGAACTGCCGTGTTTAAAACGGAGAAAAAGAAAAAAGAAGGTGAGCTACAAATGAACTTTATGGCCATCGAACAGTTTGGAGATACCGTGTCGTTCGATTATTTAGGCAGGTTTGTATCCGATTCTGGAGCTTATTACATAGAGGTGGATAGCCAACAACAACCCCTTATGATAGAGGCGCAAACCAAAAAAGATCTACATCTCACCGCTAAGTATTTAACCGACGCACCCCTGACGGACATGGTTTTCAAGAAAAAGAACTAATTGGCGTATTCAGACATGAATTTGATGCGCATCAATCGCAGTTCTTCTTCAGAATAATCTCCGTCAAACTCGCGATAGGCTTCGATTAAATCGTCTGTTTCGGCGTCTATGAAATAATCGTAAATCTCTTCTTGATTATCCTGATCCAAAATTTCATCGATGTAATAATTGATATTGACCCGAGTTCCTGACGAAACAATTGCCTCAATTTCTTCAATCACTTCATCCATGGTTTTTCCCTGCGATCGACCGATGTCTTCTAAAGGCAATTTGCGGTCAATGTTTTGAATCAACTGAACCTTTAGTCCAGATTTATTGACCAAGGATTTTACCACCATGTCCTGCGGACGTTCTATTTCATTGGCCTCCACATAGTGTGCAATGAGCTCAATAAATGGTTTTCCGTAGCGCATGGCCTTACCTTGCCCCACACCCTGTATGTTGGTCAACTCCTCAATGGTGATAGGGTATTGGAAACACATGTCTTTTAAGGACGGTTCCTGAAAAATAACGAATGGCGGAACGCTGTTCTTCTTCGAAATCGTTTTGCGCAATTCGAGTAATTGTTTGAACAACTTGTCGTCAAAAGCGCCACCCTTGTTGGAAACCACATCGTCGTCATCTTTTACCGAATAGTCGTTTTCCCTCAATAGCATAAAGCTGTGCGGATTGGAGAGAAACTCATGTCCAGCCTCGGTCAATTTCAAAACACCATAACTTTCAATGTCCTTGGTGATCAAACCACCCACATGAGCTTGACGGATCACGGCATTCCAGAATATTTCGTCCTTTTCCTTGCCTCGACCAAATTTCGGAAGAAGGTTGTGCTTGTAGTTCTTAATTTCTGCAATTACATTCCCAGCCAAAAAGGCACAAATATGCTTGGCTTTTTGCATTTCTTGCAGCTCGATGATGCTGTCTAAAAGCATGGAAATGTAATCCTTGCCCTCGATTTTTTCTTTAGGATGCTTACAGTTGTCGCAACCATTGGCACATTTTTGTTCGTCGAACTCCTCGCCAAAATAATGCAGAATGAACTTACGGCGACAAACACTCGTTTCGGCATACGAAACAATTTCGTGCAACAGTTGTCTGCCTATTTCCAGTTCCGCAACGGGTTTGCCTTGTAAGAATTTTTCCAGTTTTTCAATGTCCTTGTAGCTGTAAAATGCCAAACATTCACCTACTCCGCCATCTCTTCCGGCACGTCCTGTTTCTTGATAGTAACTTTCAATGGACTTCGGAATATCGTGATGGATAACGAAGCGGACATCGGGTTTGTCAATTCCCATTCCAAAGGCGATGGTGGCGACAATAACGTTTACCTCCTCCATCAAAAACATGTCTTGATGCTTGGCGCGCGTTGCACTATCCAAACCGGCGTGGTAGGGCAAAGCATTGATTCCATTTACCTGAAGCAATTCGGCAATTTCCTCTACCTTTTTTCTACTCAAACAATAAATGATTCCGCTCTGTTCCTCCTTGGATCGGATGTAGCGAATAATTTCCTTCTCAACATCTCGCTTTGGGCGGATGTCGTAATACAGATTTCCACGATTAAAACTGGACTTGAACACCGTAGCATCCATCATGTTCAAGTTTTTCTGAATATCGAGTTGCACCTTAGGTGTAGCCGTTGCTGTAAGGGCTATAATGGGTACATCGGAGATCAGTTGAAAGATTTCACGCAGCCTGCGATACTCCGGTCGGAAGTCATGCCCCCACTCAGAAATACAGTGCGCTTCATCAATGGCGAAGAACGAAATCTTCACGCTGGTCAGAAAGTCAATATAGTCTTTCTTGGTTAAGGACTCCGGAGCCACATAAAGTAACTTGGTGCGTCCTCCCTGGATATCGCTTTTCACCCGAGCGATCTCGGTTTTTGTAAGAGAAGAGTTGAGTACATGTGCAATCGACTCGTCTTCGCTTACTCCTCGTATTGCGTCAACTTGATTTTTCATCAAGGCAATAAGTGGGGATACGATTATTGCGGTTCCGTCGGAAAGTAAAGCTGGTAGTTGATAACAAAGGGATTTTCCGCCTCCGGTTGGCATAATCACAAAAGTGTTTTTGCGATTCAAGACATTGGTGATTATACTCTCCTGACTTCCTTTAAAGTTATCGAAACCAAAAAACTTCCTGAGGGCCGTTTTCAGATTTTCATTCGCCATGGGCGCTCAAGATTTAACTGATAGAAACTTGGAATTCTTCTATATACGAATATACGACAAACCCAAAGAAGATTTAAAATAAAATTCACAAAAAATTCATGCAGACATAGTATTCGGCGAATGGGTTAAATACCTATGTACAAGCTAAATTCCTTTGCTTATTTTTGTGCCGCAAATGGAGGAAGAAAAGCAAATGTCGTTTTTGGACCACCTCGAAGAATTGAGGTGGAGATTGGTGCGCAGTGCAATCGCAATTGTAATCGTTGCAGTTGGGATTTGGGTGTACCAAGAATGGATCATGGATCACGTTTTCCTATCGATGAATTCACCTCAGTTTTTCACCTTTCAGAAAATGTGTGAATGGTTCGGTGTGTGCGTCGAAAAGATCGACCTGAAAATGCAAAGTACGGAGGTTTCAGGACAGTTTTCGTATGCGTTGATGATGAGTATAATTGGCGGTGTTGTGGTGTCCTTTCCCTTTATCTTTTTCCAATTTTGGTCCTTCGTAAAACCCGGTTTGCGCCAAAATGAGAAATCGGCTGCGAAGGGAATAATCTTCTACGTTAGCTTGCTTTTTTTCCTGGGAATTGGTTTCGGCTACTACGTTGTGGCACCATTGTGTATCCAGTTTTTTGGAAATTATAAAATGTCGGAATCCATCGAGAATATTTTTACCGTGAGTTCCTACATGTCCATGGTGCTATCAACTGTTTTTTATTCGGGACTTTTATTTTTACTTCCGGTGGTGAGTTTTATTTTAACCAAATTGGGAATCATTACACCCGAATTTTTAAGAAAATATAGAAAACACGCAATTGTAGGAGTATTGGTGCTATCGGCCTTGATAACTCCGCCAGACTTAATTTCCCAAGTTATTGTAGCGATTCCTATTACCCTTCTTTATGAAATCGGTATTTTGGTCTCCAAACGAGCTGAAAAGAAACTTGACATAACTGACTAACCTCATGAAACTTTTACTAACCTCAATCTTTATCGTAGTTTCTGGACTACTGTTAGGCCAAAAGACCATTGTAAGTGGAACGGTCAAAGATGCTTCTACGGGCGAACTGATGCCCTTTGTGAAGGTCCAATTTATGGATGCCAAAATCGGTGCTTTAACGGATGATTCGGGTGCTTTTAGAATTGAAACCTATTACGCTACGGATTCATTGATTTTCTCCTTTTCAGGATACAAGAGAGTAGTGAAACCGGTGAAGCTAGATATGGAACAAGTCATCAATGTGGAACTTACCCTTCTGGTAACCGATATACAAGAAATGGTGGTTCGCCCTCCGGATGAATTTCCCTCGACCATTTTGCACAAGAAAATGGTGGCCAATAAGCGAATCAACGACCGAGCTAAATTGGATGCTTTTGAGTATGAACTGTATAACAAAATTCAACTCGACCTCAACAACATAGGGGATAAGTTTACAGACAGGAAAGTACTCAAACCACTCAGTTTTGTGATGGATTATCTTGATTCGGCTGATGGTCAAAAGACGTCCTTGCCAGTTCTACTTTCGGAATCCGTTTCAGACTTTTACTTTAAGAACAACCCCAAGAAGAAAATAGAAGTCATTCAAGGCTACCGTGTGAGTGGGACAGAGGAATTGTCATTTCAGCAATTTTTAGGTGATATGTATTTGGATATCAATGTGTATGACAATTACATTACCATGTTTGGAAAGGATTTCATTTCTCCAACGGCCAACTTCGCGAGAAGCTTCTACAAGTTTTATCTCGACGATTCGAGTTTTATTGACGCTCAGTGGTGTTATAAATTGAAGTTTATCCCCAAGCGTTCAGGTGACCTGACCTTTACTGGTGAAATGTGGGTGCATGACACGACCTATGCTGTTAAACTATTCAAGGCCAATATTTCAAAAGACGCCAATATCAACTTCATTGCCGACATGTATTTCGAGCATAAGTTCGATATGGTTCAACCCGAAGTTTGGATGCTCACTGAGGAGAGAACTATTGCGGATATCAACATGATAGAAAACTCCAAACTGTATGGTCTCTATGGTCGAAAGTATTCTTCTCGTTCTAATTTTGTGATTAACAAAGAGCGACCTGGGGAGTTTTACAGGACCGATGAACCTGTCATTACTCAAGTAGGGGCCAGTTCGCGGGGTGCAGAATGGTGGGCCAAAAAACGGCACAAGGAGTTGACTGAAAAGGAATTGAAAATTGAAGAAATGGTCGATTCCTTGAATCACAATCCATACTTCAATCGTTTGAAAAACATTACTTACTTACTCACTACGGGGTATTACCCAGCTGGAAAGGTTGAAGTGGGAAGTATTTTCTCTCTCTTTAGTACCAACCCAATCGAACAATTTAGGGGTTCATTGGCTTTGAGAACGTCCAATGATTTTTCAAGACGTATAGAGCTTGGTGGTCGCGTTGGGTATGGGGTTCGCGACGAGCAATTTAAGGTAAATGGCTTGGTACGATTGCATCTATCCCAAAAGAAACGGACCCTTCTTTCGATGTATTATTACAATGATTTGGATCAATTGGGGCAAGCCAGTAACGGAACTGCTGTAGGAAGTACCTTTGGAACCTTGCTGAGAACGGCTCCCCTGGATAAACTTTCCTTTGTCTACAAGGTAGGAGCCAAGATTGAACGCGATGTTAAAAAAGACTTCATCTTGATGGGGGGTGCTGAACTTCGACAAGTTTCACCGCTGGGCTTAGCGACTTTTGTAAAACGTATGCCAAACGATATCGCTGGAGATACCATTTCGCGATTGAGAACTTTTGAAGTAACGGGAAGTGTTCGTTGGGCGAAAGGAGAGGAATTTATAGCTGGTGCCTTCGATCGAGTGAGCATTGCCTCTGATTGGCCGGTTATTCGCATTCAAGGAACCTTCGGGATTAAAGGGGTGGCCGAGAGTCAGTATCAGTATCAGCGCCTCGACTTTTTCTTAGATCACAACAAAACAGTAGGGATTTTTGGGCATCTTATCTATGGAGTGAACGTGGGTAAGTATTTTGGTAATGCTGCCTATCCGTTTCTGAAAATCCACGAAGGAAATCAGAGTTATTACTTTGTGACCAATAGTTTCAATAAATTGAATTTTTACGAGTTCATTTCGGATGAGTATGCCACGCTCTATGCAGAGCAACACTGGGATGGCTTTTTCCTGGATAGAGTTCCGTTACTTAAAAAGTTGAAGTGGAGATCGGTTACGGGATATAGAGGAACCATTGGTCGACTTTCAGCCAATCAATCTGCCGATATTTTATTACCTACTTTTACCCACCAGTTCAATGAAATCCCATACATGGAGGCGAATGTGGGGATAGAAAATATCTTTAAGGTTTTTCGCGTTGATGCGGTATGGCGTTTGACGCATTTGAGTTGGTATCCAAACATGAGTCCGGTGGGCGTCCGCGTTCGTTTTGCCATTAATTTGTAAATATTTAGCGTGAAGTTACACACAGATATAATCAAGAAATCTTACAAGAGCCGTCAGGTTGTTAAAGGAGTTTCCATTGAAGTGAAACAAGGAGAAATTGTAGGTCTCTTAGGTCCAAATGGAGCAGGTAAAACGACTTCTTTTTACATGATTGTGGGTTTGGTTAATCCGGATGAAGGGAATGTGTACTTGGATGATAAAAACATAACGGATTACGCTATGTACAAGCGTTCTCAACTCGGAATTGGTTACCTTCCGCAGGAGGTTTCCGTTTTTCGAAAGTTGAGTGTAGAGGACAACATTATGGCGATTCTGGAAATGACGCCGATGGAGGAAAAGGAACGAAAAGACCGATTGGAGGAGCTGTTGGAGGAATTCAGTTTGAATCATGTTCGAAAGACCCTTGGTAACCGTTTGTCGGGTGGTGAGAAAAGAAGGACAGAGATTGCACGAGCCTTGGCCACCAATCCAAAATTTTTATTGCTAGATGAGCCTTTTGCAGGTGTGGATCCCATCGCCGTTGAAGACATTCAGAGCATCGTTTCTGACTTGAAGAAGAAAAACATTGGTATTTTGATTACCGATCACAATGTTCAAGAAACACTCTCCATTACCGATAGAGCTTACCTTTTATTTGAAGGAAGCATACTCAAATCGGGAACAGCTGAAGAGTTGGCCGCCGATGAACAAGTTCGCAAAGTGTACTTGGGCAGAAACTTTCAATTGCGTGGTAAGTAGGAAAAAGTGTAACTTAGTTGTATTGGTTAGCAAGTAATTATGAAGAAATTTATTTTAGGTATTGTTTTATTTGCTCTTGTAAGTGCATGTAAGAAGAAATGTGAATTGCCAACGGAGGATGTGAATTCAGGAATAATTGTTCCTGGTACACATGTAAAAGAAACATCTCCTACAGGAGGGGATCGTGTAATCCGAGAGGGAGATTTCTATGTTAGTTACAATAAGGGATATACATACGAAAAAATTGACTGGGATGAATATTGTATTG
>JAOASF010000119.1 GCA_025210175.1 Crocinitomicaceae bacterium
CCTGAGTTTTCACCTAGTTTGTGATAGGTCAAGTCACCAACGGCCAAGGCAATCAAGTAACAAGGAATGGCCTGCTTCATTTCGAAATGATAACAACCATCTTCTCGTTTTTCGGTTGGGTTGGTCGCACTCATGATGGCCATCATTTCGGAAGGCACTTTAACATCGGCAGAATACGTGATTCTGTTGGACGGAGTACCTTGAACGGGAATCCAAGAACGGGTCAAAATCGCCTGTCCCTGGGAATACAAGAAGGGCAGTTTTTTTCCTCCGGTCATTTCAGGAGCTAACCAATCCAGTGCCTCACATTTTTCGGTAGTTTGATAGTAAATGTTGATGTATTCGGTGGTGGAATCGATTGCCACAGCCAGTGGTTGACCGAGTAAAGAGTCGCTATTTCCAATGATGTAAGTCGCCTCCTTGTCATCGTTTATTCCAAGGGTGATTTTTTGAATCTTCAATTCCTTGATATCGAAGATGGCGGTGTCCGTTCCTTTGTTGATCATTTGGTGTCGAGCCACACCATACACTGTTTGGGTATTGAAGTCTACATCCAAGTCCAAATGAAGGTGTGTGGTATAAATCTCGTCTGTGTTCGCAAAGGAGTGTTCATCGCGAATGGTGTTCAAATCCCGATTTCTATTTTGGCTGGCAGAACGGTCTGTTTTACCTTCTCCACAACTACTTACTACTAACGCTCCTACAATTAGAGCAAAACCAATTTTCATCATATTATGCTTTCTCCTCACTTAAAAATCGAATTACTTCGGCTGCACCATGCAAACCAAAGAGGGCAGGCATATAACTCACTGTGCCGTAAAAGGAACGTTTGAAGTTGGACCCATCCGTCATTTTTAGTGCGTGTTTTTGTTGTACTTCATCTGAATAAACGGCCTTGATACCGCGAAACGAGGCATTCATTTTGCGCATGCGCTTTTTGACATAATGACCCAAGTTACAATTGTGTACACGGTCAAGCTTGTCTAGTTTCACGCGACTGGGGTCCGTTTTTCCACCTGCACCCAGATGGGTGATGATTTTAATTTTCAAACGTTTGCAAGCCAGTATCCATTCGATTTTTGGACTCACAGAATCGATGCAGTCCATTACGTAATCGGGTTTGAATTCTTCTAAAAGTTTCCAAACTCTCTCTGGAACCACGAATTCTTCAATTACATTTAAGTTCAATTCTGGATTGATATCCAAAAGTCTATTGGCCAATACACTTGCTTTCTTTTTTCCGATGGTAGAATCAAGTGCCGTTAACTGGCGATTTTTATTGGTCGGATCGAAGGCATCACCGTCTATTAAAGTCATGGTGCCAACACCTGATCGGGCTACAAACTCGGCAGCATAAGACCCAATTCCGCCCAGTCCCACAACCAAGACATGTGCTTTTTGAAGCTTTTCAATTTTATCCGCTCCTAGAATCAATTCTGTTCGTTCCAACCAGTCTGCCATCGCTTGAATATTTGTTTGAAATTCTCCACAATTTGGTCGCGCAAAGTTAGCAAACTTAGGTTTTTGACCTCGCACACCTTTTGGTAAACCTCTTGTAGCAATTCTGGATGTTCGTCGCTTTCTAGCAAAAGTCGATCCAAAGGCAATTGATTCACAAAGTCTTGAAGGTCTTTTCTGTGCAAAAGAGCTTGTCCGATGCTTATCTCAATTCCTTCCTTTTGCAAGGCTTCAAAGGTCCTGATTTTTTGAAAATCGTGGATAACCCATGTTTGTTGTGGAAAGTTTTTTTTGAGAGCAATCAGCTCGTTGGTTGCTCGGACATTGTGAAGGATCACCGGTAGTTGAAAAGTCTCATTGATTTCCAGTTGTTTCACGAGGCAGTCTATTTGAATATACAGGTCTGGTCCTCGTAGTTTGTCGAGTCCGATTTCTCCTAAAGCAACACATAAATTATCTGACAATGAATCTTTTAACTTTTTTTGGTCGAATGAATTCCTTGCCTTCCAAGGATGGATGCCAACAGAATGATATCTACCTCCATTTCCGTTTTGTTCGGCGTTGTAAATAGAATGCCCGTCGTTTTTTGGAAAATGTGAGTGCGCGTCCCAAAGAATCATACCCGAATTTCGTTATTCTCAGGGAGCTTGAGGTGCTTGGTTAATTCTTTTTATTTACCCATATTTGAGCATCAAAAAAGAAATTGAATGGAAAACACCGTTAAAACTGGGCATCCCAAGGGATTGTTCCTACTTTTTACAGTAGAAATGTGGGAGCGTTTCTCCTACTATGGAATGCGCGCCATCTTCATGCTATACTTAACCAAAGCCTTGCTTATCGATTCGAAAGAAGCAGGTGGTATTTATGGTACTTATACCTCCTTGGTATACCTAACTCCACTTATTGGTGGTTTCATTGCCGATAGATATTGGGGGAACCGTCGTTCGATTATTGTTGGAGGAGTCTTAATGGCAATTGCACAGTTTTTAATGTATTTCTCTGCTTCGCAGTATCAAACGCCGGATACAGCGATTCCAGTAATGTACATTTCATTGGCCTTCTTGATTTTCGGAAATGGATTCTTCAAGCCGAATATTTCGTCGATGGTTGGTACACTTTATCCAAAAGGAGATGCACGTATTGACTCAGCGTACACGATTTTCTACATGGGTATCAATGCGGGGGCATTTATTGCTCCATTGGTTTGTGGTGGATTTGGTGAATCAGATGATTTGGGTGACTTCAAATACGGATTCTTGGCCGCTGGTCTTGGTATGGTATTGTCAACTGTAATCATGTTGATGTTCCAAAACAAATATGTTGTTACTCCTGAAGGAGAGCCTATCGGTTTACCACCAAAGCACTACAAGAAAGAATTGAAAGAAGGAGAAGTTGACGTAGACAGCGCTCCATTGACGAAAGAAGAAAAAGACCGAATTTGGGCGATCTTCATTATCACAGGATTCGTTATCGCATTCTGGGCTGCCTTCGAACAAGCAGGTGCCTCTTTGACTTTGTTTGCTGATGCCAATACAGATCGTACCATCGGTAGTTGGACCATGAAAGCTTCTTGGTTCCAATCAGTGAATCCGGTATTCATTATTGCATTGGCGCCATTGTTTACCATGTTGTGGGGACGTTTAGGAGCTCGCGGTAAAGAGCCATCTTCTCCTATGAAAATGGTTTGGGGTCTAGGTATTTTGGCTTTGGGATACGTTCTGATCGCATTTGCTGTAAAAGGAATGGGAATGGAAGACAAAATTTCTATGTTCTTCTTGATCGGAATGTACTTCTTGCACACTTGTGGTGAGTTAGCGATTTCTCCTGTAGGATTGTCAGTGGTCAATAAATTGTCACCGAAGCGTTTCGTTTCGATGATGATGGCCGTATTCTTCTTGTCATCTGTAGTTGGAAACTTCGCAGCTGGATTGTTCTCAGGATTTATTCCTCAACCAGAAGTGAAGGAATTCATCGTAGATGGATCGATGCAGAAAGATGATGCAATGTTGATTGCTGCTAACTTGATTAGTACGTCGGGTAACCCATTGGAGCCTGCTTACCTGAAAGGATTTGAGGCAAGCGAGAAAGAAGCTGGTCGCGAAATGGAAAAAGACAAATTGAAGGCAGATACAGTTTTGTCGAAAGGTGTATTTACTTTGCGTGGAGAAGTTGAGGGAATGCAAGTGGAATTCGCTTCTCAGGATTCATTGTCTGTTTCTAATGCTGGTTTGGCTAGCGCCTATAAAGGAAACAAGGATGTAATGATTCGTGAATTGGCAGTGGATGGCAAGCACGTTGGATCGGTTGTTTTCCAAAACTCAACAAGTTCATTGTTCGGATTTGAAATCGGAACCTTGTACTCCTTCTTCGTGATCTTCATCTTTATGTCTGGTGCAACATCATTGTTGTTGTTCGTACTGCACAAGCGAGTAGAAAAATTAATGCACGGAATACGTTAATCCGTAAATGAAATAGTGAAAAGCAGTCTCAAAAGGGCTGCTTTTCTTTTTATCCCTATTTTTGGCTCCATGAAAAATTTAAGTATCCTTTTTATTCTCCTTATTGGTTCATTCGCTTTCGGTCAGAATGTAAACTTTCTTTCGAAGGAAAGTTTTGGTCGTATAGATGCGAGCAAGTTGCAATATATCAACGCAAGCAAGGACAAAGAAATCGTGTGGGAAGAAGGGAAGGAATACTTGATTGACTTCATGACCAGCGACGATTTGAACAATGTAGACTCGGTTGTAGTAAAAATAGGTGCTTCTACTTTCAGCAATTCGTTTTTAACGCCCGTTTACCTATCGGAGGTAGCTGCCGAATCCAAAATTGCCATCCAGGCTTATAAGGGTGGAAATGAAGTTGGATTCAAATCGATGGACAGCCAGGGAATTGAAATAAGCTTTCATGAAGAACACAAACCGATGATACTTAAGGATACCATCGTCTTTGGAATTTTGGCCATCTTATTGGGCTTTGTGTTTTATACTTCAGCGTCTAAAAACGCCTTTTGGACGAAGTTTTACCGTGTGGTGCCTGCTTTGTTGTTGTGTTACTTGTTGCCAGCCATTCTCAATGCAATGGGGTTAATTTCGGGAGAGTATTCGGGCTTGTACACCATGGCTAAAAACTACCTACTTCCAGGAGCCTTAATTTTGATGACCCTGGGTATTGATTTCAAGGGTTTGATCAATCTTGGTCCGAAGGCATTGATTATGTTTTTTACAGCTACAGTAGGTATCATGATTGGTGGTCCCATTGCCATTTTGATATACAAAAACATTGACCCTGCAGTGGTTGGTGGAGAAGGATTCGACGCTGCCTGGAGAGGGATGGCCACTTTGGCTGGATCATGGATCGGCGGAGGTGCCAATCAAGCGGCCATGTTGGAAACTTTTGAATACAACCAAGATTTATACGGTAAAATGGTAACTGTTGACATCGTAGTTGCCAATATTTGGATGGCTTTCTTGTTGTGGGCGGCAACGCGCAGTGACAAATTCGACAAGTGGTTGAAGGCCGATTCTTCTTCGATTACGGAATTGAAAAACCGCATGGTCAATTACCAAAGTTCAACGAACCGCATCCCAACCTTAACAGAATTAATGGTGATTTTGGGAATTACCTTCGGTATCGTTGGGATTGCCCACTTCTTTGGAGGAGATTTGGCTACGGCATTTGAATCGGCATATGGCGAGGATTCACCCTTCGCTTCGTCCTTTTTCTGGATTGTTGTTTTGGCAACCACTGGTGGCTTATTGATGAGTTTGACCAAAATGCGCAAATACGAAGGAGCTGGTGCCTCTAAAATAGGAAGTGTCTTTATTTACATTTTGGTAGCTACCATTGGTATGCACATGGACCTGGCGGAGGCCTTGAAAGAACCTCAATTGTTACTTGTAGGTATCATCTGGATGGCGGTACACGTCGGTTTATTGTTCCTAGTGGCTAAGTTGATCAAAGCACCTTTCTTTTTTGTGGCCGTTGGTTCGAAGGCGAATGTTGGAGGAGCAGCTTCAGCACCAGTCATCGCTTCTGCGTTTCATCCTTCATTGGCGAGTGTTGGGGCAATTTTGGCCGTACTTGGTTATGCCTTAGGTACCTACGGAGCTCTAGCAGCAGCCTATATGATGGAATGGGCTTCTAAATAAGATTAAGCTTCTTTATTCGAACGCATGGCTTTTACCAAGTCGTGATTGATCGGACATTTTTCCAAATCACCAAGAATGGCTTCATAATCTTCAGTGGAACGATTTTGCGATAGTTTGAATGCAGCCTCTGTCTTTTCAATTTGAACGCGGAATCCGACAATTTCTTTAAGATAAGATTGAACCAAATTTTCATCGAATCCATCGTAGGTAAGTGGAGTGGATCTATTCTTTTCGTGGAGATCCACCAGCTCACTTAAATGTTGTTCCAGTTCCTCCTTGGATAGACGTGTGATTTTACCTGAAATATGGACGGTCTGATAGTTCCAAGTTGGGACATTGGGGTGATTGTAAACCGAAGAGCTGACATAGCCATGTGGACCATTTAAAACGATTTTTACTGAATCTCCATCCTGTAACACATGGACGTGCGGATTCGCTAATGCCAAATGAGCTTCTAAGAAAAATTGGTCGTTTACCTTTTTCGGAACGAATGGTAAATGTGTTATATGAGGTTCAGAATTGGAAGCACTCACAAGCATCCCAAAGTTGTTCTTTTCAATGAATTCCCAAATCACCTTCGGGTCGCGGTTTTCAAATTCTTTTGGAATGTACATTACTTCCGTCTTTTCATTTTGAAGTCAATGCGCTCGTAATTGCCCTTCAAGTCCCCATCGATATAGGCCCAAAGTGAGTCTTTCGATGGATGGGTATAGGTAATTCGCTGCGGAAAGTCGTGAAAGAGGTTTTCGAAAATGATTTTCCCTTCCTCCAGTTCAACCATTTCGAAGCGAGTTGTATCTTGGTCTGGGGACCCTTTTTCGGTGATGATCGTTTGAAAATAGGTCAGGCTATTGCGCGTAGCTATGGTCATTTGTTCCTCCAAAATGGTATCCTGACCTTCCAAAAAGTAGGATTGTCCCATGAGGGTACTGTCATTCAAACGAACCCATTCTTCAGCCATGTTTTTTCCTTGAATATCGGTTCCCCATTTACCGCGTAACCAGGCCAATTGATCGATGTCCTCGTATTTTACAGGTGAACAACTGGCAAGAGAAACCAAAAAAGCAATGATTGTTATCTGTTTCATTCCATTCCTTGTAATTCCACCAAGTTAGCGTAAATACCGGTTTGGTTCATCAATTCGTCGTGCGTTCCAATTTCTTTTATTTCTCCTTCTCCAAGAACGATGATTTTGTCCGCTTTTTTAATTGTTGAAAGTCGGTGAGCAATAACGATCGAAGTACGTCCAACCATCAATTCGTTCAGAGCCTCTTGCACCAAGCGTTCTGATTCAGAATCTAGGGCAGAAGTAGCCTCGTCTAGAATTAATATTTTCGGATCCTTTAAAAGGGCTCTTGCAATGGCAATACGTTGTTTTTGACCTCCAGAAAGTTGAATTCCTCGATCGCCAACTTGAGTTTGATATCCTTCAGGAAAACTTTCAATAAAGGAAGCTGCATTTGCTCGTTTAGCTGCGTCTTTGATTTCTTCAAGAGTGGCATTCGGTCGACCAAAGGCAATGTTTTCTTCTATCGAACCACCAAATAAGATGACCTCTTGCGGAACCAAGGCCATGTGTGAACGCAAGTGGTTCATGTCGATATCAGCATTGGCAACTCCATCCATTAAAATGTGACCTCCTTGAGGTGTGTAGTAATTCAATAGTAGCGAAGCCAAAGTGGATTTACCAGCTCCAGATGAACCAACGACTGCAACTGTTTCTCCCGCTTCAACTTTGAACGAAAGACTCTTTAGTACCTCTAAATCGGGTCTTTGTGGGTAAGCGAACTTCACTTGGTCAAATTGTATGTGTCCCGTTAATGCAGGTTGTAAAGATCCTTTGTGGAGTTCCTTTTCATTGTCTTGTGCAATGATGTCCATCAAGTTTTCTGTCGCTCCAATTGCCTTCTGAATAGAAGCATATAAGTCAGGGATCGATCCGACTGACATTCCCATAAACACGGTGAACATGACGAATGAGAAGAAGTCAGAAGTGGACAATTCAGGATTGGTACCTTGCGTCATCAAAAGACCTTTCCAAATGATGAAAACGATTGCGCCGAACATACAGAAGATGATGAATGAAACGAAGGCTCCTCTCCACAAACCGCTTTTCACGTTCAAGTTGCGAATGTCTTCTACACTCTTTTTGAATTTGTTCAAGGTGAAAACTTCGTTGGTAAAGGCTTTTATGTTGGAAATTCCCGTTAATGCTTCCTCAATAATGGTGGTAGAAGTTGCCGTTTGATTCTGTGCTGCTTTGGATAATTTTCGGATGAATCGACCAAAAATCACAGCAACAATGGCCATTACAGGCACAGTTGCCAACATGATTAAAGCCAATTTCCACGACATGTAAAAAATGAAGAAAATGGATCCAACGATGATCACAATCTGGCGGAAGAATTCAGCAATGGTCGTACGAAGGGTTTCTTGAATTTGTGTGATGTCAGAAGCAATGCGACTCGTCAATTCTCCAACCTTGTTTTTGTTGAAGAAATCCATGGGCATATAGACCAGTCGTTCGAAGGCTGCATTACGCAAATCGCGCAGGGCATTTTCCGTAACGTTGGTAAACAATACAACTCTAAAGAAGGAGAAAACGGATTGCAAAATGAACAGAACCAAAAGCGTAAGCGCAACGGAATTGATGTTCTCAAGAGACAATAATTCAATGGATTCTTTCATGCTCGTAGGTGACGATTCGCCACTTTTACCGAGCAATTGGCCCATCAAGTAGGGAAACAATAAACCAGCAGAGGAAGAAAGGACTAAAAATATCCACCCAATACCAAAGGTAAAACTGTAGGGTTTGAGGTAGGTGAAAATGCCTTTCGCTTTAGCGATACTATCTTTGGAAATTCGTTGTTTGGCCTTATCTTTGTCGCGTTTTGGTCGCAGCATGAAGAAAAATTTTGGACAAATTTACGGCTTAAACGGGGACCCTAGATTTATTTCAAAGATTTTTATGCAATCACTTTGTTTTTCATAAAAATAACCTATCTTTGCAGTCCGAATTTTAGACAACAACGCAATAAAAGCATATAATCATGAAAAGAACGTTTCAACCTTCTGTTCGTAAAAGAAGAAACAAACACGGATTCCGTAGCAGAATGGCAACTAAAAATGGTCGTCGCGTATTGGCTGCTCGCCGTCGTAAGGGGAGAAGTAAATTAACAGTTTCTGACGAAGGAATGCACAAACGTTAATCTTTTGTGACACGATATTCTGAGCCGATTTCGAAAGAAGTCGGCTTTTTTCGTATCTTCTAGTTGCAACTAGAAATACTACTCATATGCTTGTGAAAACTTATGGCAGCGCCGTCTTCGGCATTGATGCCACCACCATTACCATTGAAACAAATATGGCCGTTGGTCTGAATTTTAGCTTGGTTGGTTTACCAGACAATGCGGTAAAAGAAAGTCAACAACGAATCAAAGCTGCCCTGCGCAACAATGAATACCGCTATCCAGGAAAGGAAATTACCATCAACATGGCTCCGGCCGACATTCGCAAAGAAGGGTCGACCTTTGACTTGCCCATTGCCATTGGCATTATGGCGGCTTCTGAGCAATTGACATCTGATAAACTAGGGAAATACCTGTTGCTTGGTGAACTTTCATTGGATGGCGAGTTGAAACCCATGAAGGGAATCTTACCCATAGCTCTCCAGGCGCATAAAGAAGCATATGTGGGCATGATTGTGCCCAAGGAGAATGCTCGTGAGGCTGCTTTGGTGGAAGGACTCGATATTTATGGTTTGACCAACCTAAAAGAGGTCGTTGCTTTTTTACAAGACGAAGGAGATTACCTGCCCGAACCTTGTTCCTTGGAGCATATTTTTAAGGAACATCAGCTGGATACTGATTTCAAAGATGTCAAAGGACAAGAGTCGATCAAACGAGCCTTTGAAATTGCAGCAGCAGGTGGACACAACGTTATTCTCATCGGTCCACCAGGTGCAGGTAAATCCATGTTGGCCAAACGATTGCCGAGCATTTTACCTCCCATGTCGACCGAAGAAGCCTTGGAGACAACCAAGATACACTCAGTGGCTGGAAAGGTTGCTGGGGAGAAGGGATTGATACTGCAACGTCCTTTTAGAAAGCCGCATCACACGATTTCGGATGTAGCCCTTGTCGGAGGAGGTGGTTTTCCACAACCGGGTGAAATTTCCCTGGCGCATAATGGAGTGTTGTTTTTGGATGAATTGCCAGAATACAAACGCTCTGTGTTGGAAGTGATGCGTCAACCTTTGGAGGATCGACAAGTCACTATTTCTCGAGCAAAATTTACAGTCGATTATCCTGCGGGTTTCATGCTCATTGCGGCGATGAACCCTTGTCCGTGTGGCTATCACAATCACCCCGAAAAGGAATGTCTTTGTCCGCCTGGAGTGGTGCAGAAATATTTGAACAAGATTTCGGGTCCTTTGTTGGATCGCATTGATTTACATGTGGAGGTGACGCCGGTAAGTTTCGATGAGTTGACTTCTAAGGAAAATGAATTGGGTAGCGCCGAAATTCGAGATCGGGTTATTAAGGCTCGCCTTGTTCAGGATCAACGTTATGCTAATGAAAAAGGAATTCATGCCAATGCTCAGATGACGACCGGGCATTTGAATCAATACTGTCAATTGGATGAACAATCCCAGGCAATATTAAAGACGGCCATGGTCAAAATGGGCTTGTCGGCGCGGGCCTATGATCGGATTTTAAAAGTGGCGAGAACTATTGCAGATTTAGACGCATCCGCTTCTATTCAGTTGGCGCATATTACTGAGGCTATTCAGTATCGTTCCTTGGATCGGGAGAATTGGTCGAATAAGACCTAGTACGATTAGGGAAAACAAGTTTCAATCAACTTGGCCAAATCGGCTTCGCCTTTTTCAAACAAATGAAGTTGCTTGTTTTTAGGGGCTAAGCATAACAGGGAATCAGCAAATTGAAGAGCCAATTCCAGATCATGTGTTGAATAGATAACACAGGCGTTTTGTTCCTTAATCTTGTTCAGGAAGTGATTTACTTTTCGTTTGTTGGCGTAGTCCAAAAAGGCGGTGGGTTCGTCGAGAAAAACGTATTCACCGTTTTGCGTATGTGCCTTGGCGATGGCAATCAACTGACGTTCTCCATCCGACAAATGGTCCATGAATCGAGAACGGAAAGCCTGAATCTCCAACAAGTCCATGCTCTTTTCAATTTCCACTCTGTCGTTTTCTTTCAAACTTCCAAAGCGGTTCAAGAAAGGTGTTCTCCCCAGGGCAACATATTCGTGAGCCGTCATATAAGCTGGTGGGTTGCATTTACTCGGAACAAAGGCACAAAGCTTTGCGAGACTTTGTTGACTCAAGTCTTTCAAGTCCGTATCCCCAATCAAAATCTCTCCTTGCAGCGAAGGAATTTCACCCAACAAGGTTTTGATGAAAGTCGATTTTCCTTTACCGTTCGCGCCAATTAGGGCATAGGTATTTCCTTTTTCGAGTTTCATATTCTCGATTCTAAAAAGTACTTCCTCGTACCCAATTACAACAGATCGTAGTTGAATCATGCGAGTTTTTTTAGAATGAAATAAATAACCATCGGCGCACCAACCAAGGAGGTAATAGCGTTGATTGGAATAGGGGTGACTACCACCATCAATTGAACCAATACATCACATAAGACCAAGAAAGACGCACCAAATATCAAGGTTGCTGGAACCAAAACACGGTGATTTTGGGTTTTGAACAAAATGCGAATCAAATTGGGAACAGCCAGACCAACGAAAGCGATCGGACCACAATAAGCCGTAATCAATGCGGTCAATAAGACTGTTACGATAATAATGAAGGTTCTATTTTTCTTAATCGCAATTCCCAAAAGCTGGGCAGAAGAATCGCCGAGTACCATTGCGTTAAGAGGCTTAATGACCATGAATGCTCCTGTAATACCAAAGGTAAAAAGGATGGCAATAAATGGAACCTGATCCAAACCAACATGCTGCAAAGAACCCATGGCCCAGAGCGTAAATACTTTCAACGAATTGACTTCAGAAGCACTTTGCAATATGGAAATAATCGCGCTCGTAAAACTGCCAATCATGATACCGACCAACAACAAAGACAAGCTATTTCGCAAATAGAAAGAAAGGGTTAGAATCAAAACAGCTACCAAAGTCGCACCAATAAAGGCGGCTGAAACCAAACCTAAATCCGTTTGAACCAATTCCCAGCCTGTTAATAGACCCAGTGCGACAAACAAACTCGAACCACTGTTCACGCCAAGAACATAAGGTCCGGCAAGTGGATTTTGAAACAAGGTTTGCATCAATAAACCGGCAATCGACAAGGCGCCACCAGCCATTAGCCCCATGAAAATACGCGGCCAACGAAATTCGCGTATTATTTGATGACTAACATTGGAAGGATCGAAATGGAACAAAGAATTCCAGTAGTCGTTGAGACTGACCTCAATTTCACCCGTTGCCAAGTGCAGCAAAATAGCTACGAGGGGCAAAAGGGTTAACAATATCCACTTTAGTCGGTTGTTCATTATTCTACTCGGTGGTAAAAATACAGAGAGTTCAAATTTTTACCCGCACGAATATTGATGTAATCCGAAAGTACATGTTGAGGTTCAATGGCGCTCATTTCCCAAAATCGATTTCCGGCTCTTGAATAGTCGAAGATGCCGTTGTTTTGATAGGGTGGAAGAAAGGCCATTTTAGGGTGATTCGTCACAATGAGTTTCTTGGTTGGAACTCCTGTGTTTAACCAAATGTCAACCCCCTCACAATCAGCGGTAATTTTCTCCAAAGTATAGGAAACCGAACCTGTTCCTTTGGTGTTTGAATAAATGTAATCGAAGCCAGCATCTTTCAATAGAACTGCGTTGTAGCTTTCTCCTGCCGGGGCATTCCAAGCATCGCCCCACATGTTTCCAGAAATCACCTTTTTCGAGACGCTTATGGATTTTGCGCGTTCAACTTCGGCCTTGTATTCTCTTACAATCTCTTGGAAAATTGCATGCGCCTCAGCTGGTTTTCCCATCAAATAACCGAAAACTAAGATCCACTCGGCTTTTCCCAAAGGGTGATTTTCACGCCAGTCGTAATTCACAATGCATGAAACGCCTAGTTTCTCCAAGGTTTTCGCATGAGGAAACTCCTTCCCAAAGCCCGAATAAAACACAGCCTGACAACCCGTTTTAATCAAATTTTCCACTGGGATCTGGGTTTCTTCTCCCAATTCCATCACTTGTTTCCTTTTTACTTTTTCTTGAATAGTAGGGTTGTGGACGTACAATGCGTTCGTAATGGCTCCAACTCGATCCACCATTCCCAACTTTTCCAACATCCCAATATGTGTCGACGAAAAACAGCCCACTTTAGTATACGGCACTTCTGGCACCACCCAAGTTTGTTCCACATGGTGAGTTTCGGGAGAATAAATGGTTAATACCGTTACACCATCGTCTTTTTTAAGACTGAAATGTTGCGCATATTGAACCAAATTGTCCACCGTTTGCGTCTCCGTTGATTTCTGCTCGGAAGAACAGCTCAACACGAAAAACATCACCACGAATCCAAGGAAGATTTTCATGGTGCAAATATGAGGTTTTTTTGGGGAGTTATGAGTTAAGAGTACGGAGTTCAGAAGGGGGTAAATTGGCAGATTACAAATTGCAGATTAACAGATATAATTTGATTTCTCCCTTCGGAGGCCTGCCTGGCGTCAGACAGGGAGATTAAGAGGGAGGGGTTTGCAGTTTAGAGTTTAAAGTACAGAGTTTGGAGGAGATTAAATTGGCAGATTACAAATTGAAAAATTCACATTAGCAGAGTAATTTAACTTTTGTCTGTTTTTGAATTTGATTTTGTAAGTCGGAATTGGATACCTGTAAACAGCCAAATTGCAATACCAATCAAAATCAAGGCATAAGACATCAACGCCCAATACAAGTCCATAATCATTAAAAGACCTTTCAGTCCCCAAGAAAATGGAGATAAATGAAAATCTGGTAATACATTAAGGTTCATCAAAATAAGCCAAAGGGTCGCGACAAGTATTGAATTGATGAGCGATAATTTCCTTGTACGGCACAGCAAAACGGAGAGAATAAAACTTAAAATCACCGAAGTTGTCAAGATGATGAAGCGAGCGTTAAGGGCGGAAGTCAACAATGCTCCAACCGTGGTTTCTCTTTCTTTTGCAAGTTGCTCAATGTCACCATCTGTAAGCAGGACATGAAAACGCTCCCAATCGACAAAAGGCACAATTAATTCCCCAGCCACTAGCATCAAATAGGTCGCGAGTAGATGAAGGAGAATTGTTTTGAGGTGAAGGGTTTTCAATTGGAGATATTTTGAATTTTCATTGTAAAAAGTTCTAAGGTTGGGAATAATTGCAGATTACAAATTGGGAAATTGCAAATTGATTTTAATTGAGTTTGAAATTACCCAAAGAGTATCTAAGGAGGTTTCTGGTTAGGCTTCAATAGCTTCTAAAATATATTCAAGAAAGTAAATTACCTAGATAAAATAGTTATTGAAGAGTCTCCTGCTATTGCTATCTTTTTTGTGTTTCTATTGTAAGCAATTTTTGGAGTCATTTTTAAATGATGTATGATAGAAGAATTTTGTTCACCAGAATACAAATTCTCAATTTTGTCAATAATTCTTCCGGTGCTAATTTCTATGATTTTTGGGTATTTAAATAAATCCCAGCAATCATTTTGATCTATTGAATACAGGTTTCCATATGGACCTTGAATTTTTACTGAACCCGAGATTTCATCAGTTTTTATATTCCATATCGCCATATGTCCCTCCGGAATTGGTTCCACGTTTTCGTCGTCCAACCGTTCCTCTGTTGATGAACACACTATTAACTGATCACTATTTATAAAGCTAGCTGAGCAAATTTCTGTTGTTGAATTTGGTATTTCATGTCCTTGGTCTAGAGAAAGTGGATTTTTAAAACATTCGTCTACAGAAAATAATTTGACTCCATCATATGGATGCCAAAACCATCCTTTGCTTACGAAAGACTTATGATCTGGACTAACTTCAAATCTTGAATGAAAAAAATCCGAGGGGCTTCGACCACTTATATTGGTAACAACCTTTCCGGTCTCGGCATCTTCAAAATCTATTTGGTTATATCCGTTGGGGCAATGAATAAGATATATTCGATTGTTATGTTCAATAAATGCAGCTGGAAATTCATAGGCAGAAGATTGGTAATAACTTCTGTTTATTTCACGATATACTTGGCCGTTTCTAAGAAGTAGTCCTTTGGTGCCTAATTTCTGGTAAATGAAAACATATTCTCCACTTTCGGAAGTTATTGACCCGTCGCATTTAAATCCGAAATTGTATTTCCCTAATTGCTTAACAGTTCCATCCTCGAAATACTGATTTCCTGCAGAATTCCAATCAACAACTGTGTCTCGAAACCAATCAATTGTCTGTAATCCATTGGTTTGAATTGTTTTCAATTCCATTTTGGCTCTTGTTGGTATTTATTTTAGATCATTTATTCCCCTCCAAATTACCATTTCCCCACCAACCTATGCACAACGTGCAACCATTAAAAATTTCAGACACAAAAAAAGCCGACTCTTTCGAATCGGCTTTCTGGGTATTTTGGGTTAGAAATTACTCTCCAACTACTTCAATTTTGAATGCAGCGCGAACTCCTTTGTGGATGTTAGCTTCTGCTTCGTAAGTTCCAACCTCACGGATTGGATCTTCTTTGATTTTCAAAGCTTTACGATCGATATCGAAACCAGCTTTTTTCAATGCTTCAGAAACTTGAACCGTGTTCACAGATCCGAAGATTTTTCCGTTCTCACCAGCTTTAGTAGCGATAGAAACAGTCAAATCATTGATTTTAGCAGCCAATTCCTCAGCTTCAGCCAAAATTTTCGATTCTTTGTGAGCTCTTTGCTTCAACATTTCTGTGTGTGCCTTTTTTGCAGAGGCAGTTGCCAATACAGCGTATCCTTGTGGAATCAAGAAGTTACGACCGTATCCTGGCTTTACAGTAACCAACTCGTCTTTAAATCCAAGTTTGTCGACAGTTTTCTTAAGAATTACTTCCATGATAAATATTTTTAGTCGTTAACAATCCTATTTCAACATATCTCCCAAGTACGGAAGAACTGCAATGTGACGTGCGCGCTTGATCGCTTTGTTTACACGCTTTTGGTATTTCGCTGATGTACCAGTGATACGACGAGGCAAAATTTTACCTTGCTCGTTTACCAATTTCAAAAGGAAGTTAGCGTCTTTGTAATCGATGAATTTAATACCGCTTTTCTTGAATCGGCAGTACTTGTCTTTTTTGATGTCGATGTTAATCGGCGTCAAATAACGGATATCATTTTGTGACATACTATTTCGTTGTTAATGGTAAATAATTAAGCTTCTGCAGGTGCTGATTGACCCATTTTAGAACGACGTTTTGCAGCGTACTCCAAGTGATCCTTGTCCATTTTGATAGTCAAGAAACGCATAACACGCTCGTCGCGCTTCAACATCAATTCGAATTCAGCGATGATAGACGCCTCTGCTTCGAATTCTGTTAAAAAGTAAAATCCAGTTGATTTTTTCTGGATAGGGTACGCCAACTTGCGCAATCCCCAGCTCTCTGAGTGCTTAATTTTTCCACCCCAAGATGTAATCTCGGCTTCGAATTTCTGCACTGCTTCCTTTGCCTGATCCTCAGACAAAACGGGAGTTAAAATGAAAACAGCTTCGTAAGAATTCATGTTTTATTGAATTAATTAAAAATTTGAGGGTGCAAAGATAGGGAGAATCTCTGTAAAAACAAGGGGTTAACTTTAGAAAAGTCAGTCGTTTTTGTCGATTGCTCAAAAGTAATCATCTCCTGTGTGGTCTCGGTCTATTTTCCAATACAATTTTCCTCTACCAAGGGCTGTTCGTTTAATAGAATTGAAGTGGTACTTTTGCAACCCCATGTTTGTCTCGCAAAAATACCTTTTAATCGCACTAGCTTTTATGCTGAACTTCGTCTTTATGCGATGTTCAAGTCCTGAACCCGTGGAGGAGAATGTCGAGCCAACGAATACCCGAATTCCCAACCCATTCAGTGCACTTTCTACTAGTGTGAAGGATAGTTTGTCTAAGGTGGTGGAAACCTGTGTAAATAGCTGGATCGACACTACTCATTTTTCAGGTGGTATACTCATTCAAAAAAACGGAGAAACGCTTTACTCCTTGTACAAGGGATATAGTAGTTATAAACTAAAGCACGAGGTAAAGCCGTATACCGCTTTTCATTTAGCATCAGTGAGTAAGGTCATCACATCCACGGCTATTTTGAGATTGATGGACCAAGGGTTGTTGGATTTAGACCAACCCGTAAAAGACATTCTTCCTCAGTTCCCGTACAACGATATCAGTATTCGCATGCTGTTGAATCATCGGTCGGGTCTCCAGAAATACGAGTATTTTACCTATCAAGATAGCATGTGGAATTCTTCCGTTCGACTTCGCAACGAGGATGTCCTATATCTCTTGAACAAGTTTGCAATTCCAACCTATTTTGTCCCCAATACACAATTCATGTATTGCAATACCAACTTTGCTATTCTTGCCTTGGTAGTGGAGGAGTTGACCCAACTTGGTTTTGAGGAAGCTTTGCAAGAACTCATTTTTCAGCCTCTGGGAATGCGCAATGCCTTTGTATACAATATGGAAAGAGATCGCTACAAAGGAAGCCAGAATTACAAGGGACATTACCAAAAACAACCCCTCCTTTTTTTAGATGGCATTTATGGCGATAAAAACATTTATGCCTCTCCCCAAGATTTAGCAAAATTTTCAGTTGCCTTTTACGACACTTCTTTCTTAAGTTTCGCTGCAAAAGAAGAGATGTACAAAGGATATAGTTACGAACGCAGAGGGGTCAATAATTATGGATTAGGTCTGCGTTTAAAAGAGTGGGAGGGACACCCCAATTTGTATTATCACCACGGTTGGTGGCATGGTAATACGGCTACTTTTGTCCACATACCACAAGATTCAGCTGTCATTATTGCTGTGTCGAATAAGTTCAATAAACAAATTTATCGCTTGAGTCGCCTGGCTGCTATATTCGATTCCTATCCCTTTTCCCCCCATAAAAATTCTGCCCACGATGAGGTAGATTTCGATTGATGAAAGAATAGACACTGAATAGCTTGCTAGAATTTCAAGAAATGGTGAAAAAAATCACTAAAATCCCAAAGGTTAATCCCTTAGTATTCGCCTTGTTTCGCAGCAATTCGCTATCTTCGCGCGGTGAAATAACGGGACCCTATTTGCGCATTGTAAATCCAGTTCCATTCACACAGAAATTACAATACAAATCACAGGATAAATACTAAATCCAATATGAGCAATTATCAAGAATACCTTCAAGAAATTGAAGAACGTAAAGGTCAAGGACTTCATCCGAAACCAATCGACAGCGCTGAATTAACGAACGAAATTATTGCGCAAATCAAGGATGCGAACAATGCTAATCGCAAAGATTCTTTACAGTTCTTTATCTACAATACCTTGCCTGGAACAACGCCAGCGGCAGGAGCGAAGGCAAAGTTCTTGAAAGAAATCATTTTGGGTGAAGTTTCTGTTGAGGAAATTACGCCAACATTTGCCTTCGAATTGTTGTCGCACATGAAAGGTGGACCATCAATCGAAGTGTTGTTGGATATCGCACTAGGTGCAGATGCTGCATTAGCTGCTCAATCTGCGGCGGTTTTGAAGAGTCAAGTTTTCTTGTACGATGCTGATATGGCTCGTTTGAAAGCGGCTTTCGAAGCTGGAAACACGGTTGCAAAAGACATTTTGGAAAGCTATGCTAAAGCGGAGTTCTTTACGAAATTGCCAGAGGTTGCAGAAGAAATCAAAGTGGTGACTTACATCGCAGGTGAGGGAGATATCTCTACGGATTTATTGTCACCAGGAAACCAAGCACACTCTCGTGCTGACCGTGAGTTGCACGGAAAATGTATGATTACACCTCAAGCTCAAGAGGAAATCACAGCATTGAAAGCGCAACACCCAGATAAAAGTGTCATGTTGATCGCTGAGAAAGGAACAATGGGGGTTGGTTCTTCACGTATGTCGGGTGTAAACAATGTTGCATTGTGGACAGGTAAACAAGCTTCTCCTTACGTGCCTTTCGTTAACGTTGCTCCTATCGTTGCTGGAACAAACGGAATTTCTCCCATCTTCTTGACAACTGTTGATGTAACAGGAGGTATTGGTTTGGACTTGAAAAACTGGGTGAAGCTTACAGATGCTGAAGGAAACTTGGTGCGCGACGAGGCTGGTGAACCAATCTTGGAGCAAGCCTACTCTGTGGCTACAGGGACTGTTTTGACCATCAATACAAAAACGAAAAAATTATACAACGGCGAACAAGAGTTGATCGACATCGCTAAGGCTTTGACTCCACAGAAAATGGAATTCATCAAAGCAGGAGGTTCTTACGCGATCGTTTTCGGTAAGAAGATTCAAACATTCGCGGCTAAGACTTTGGGTGTAACAGCACCAGTTGTTTTCGCTCCTTCAAAAGAGATTTCAAACGACGGACAAGGTTTGACAGCGGTGGAGAAAATCTTTAACCGCAATGCTGTTGGAACAACTCCAGGAAAAACATTGCACGCTGGATCTGACGTTCGCGTAGAAGTGAACATCGTAGGATCGCAAGATACAACAGGTTTGATGACAGCTCAAGAGTTGGAATCAATGGCTGCTACGGTTATTTCTCCAATCGTTGATGGTGCTTACCAATCTGGATGTCACACAGCATCTGTTTGGGACAAAAAAGCACAAACGAACATTCCGAAATTGATGCAATTCATGAACGATTTCGGTTTGATTACAGCACGTGACCCGAAAGGCGTTTATCATTCAATGACAGACGTTATTCACAAGGTGTTAAATGACATTACAGTAGACGACTGGGCAATCATCATCGGTGGTGACTCGCATACACGTATGTCAAAAGGAGTTGCTTTTGGAGCGGATTCAGGAACAGTTGCCTTGGCTTTGGCTACGGGTGAGGCTTCTATGCCAATTCCAGAGTCAGTAAAGGTGACTTTCAAAGGAGAGATGAAATCATGGATGGACTTCCGTGATGTTGTTCACGCGACACAAGCGCAAATGTTGCACAAGTTTGGTGGTGAGAACGTATTCCAAGGTCGTGTTATTGAGGTTCACATCGGTACTTTAACAGCGGATCAAGCGTTCACATTCACAGACTGGACAGCAGAAATGAAGGCGAAAGCTTCCATTTGTATTTCTGAAGATGAGACTTTAATCGAGTCTTTGGAAATCGCGAAAAGCCGCATTCAGATCATGATTGAGAAGGGAATGGATAACAAAAACCAAGTTCTTCAAGGGTTGATTGATAAAGCGAACAAACGCATTGCTGAAATTCGCTCAGGTGAAAAACCAGCTTTGAAACCAGATGCAAATGCGAAATACTATGCAGAGGTTGTAGTTGACTTGGATGTAATTGCTGAGCCAATGATTGCCGATCCAGATGTAAACAATAAAGACGTTTCAAAACGATACACGCATGATACCATCCGTCCATTGTCATATTACACAGGAACTAAGAAGGTAGATCTAGGATTCGTTGGATCTTGTATGGTTCACAAAGGAGATATGAAGATTTTGGCGCAAATGTTGAAAAACGTAGAAGCGCAAAACGGCAAGGTTGAATTCCAAGCTCCTTTGGTGGTAGCTCCTCCAACATACAACATTGTTGACGAGTTGAAGGCAGAAGGTGACTGGGAAGTATTGGTTAAGTACTCCGGATTCGAATTCGATGACAACGCTCCAAAAGGAGAGGCGCGTACAAAGTACCAAAACATGTTGTACCTAGAGCGTCCAGGATGTAACCTATGTATGGGTAACCAGGAAAAAGCAGAGAAAGGTGACACCGTAATGGCGACATCCACTCGTTTGTTCCAAGGACGTGTAGTAGAAGATGCTGACGGTAAAAAAGGAGAGTCTTTGCTTTCTTCAACACCGGTAGTAGTGCTATCTACCATCTTAGGAAGAACGCCAACGATTGAAGAATACAGCTAAGCAGTAGAAGGAATCGAGTTGACAAAATTCGCTCCATCTCACAAGTTATTGGTGAATTAATCGAAACGAAATAAAAAAGAAAAGCCCGCTTTTGAAGTGGGCTTTTTTTTCGTAAAAACAATATTGTATCGTTTTAACCGACTCTCAATTTTGCAGCATCTTTCCATAAGTAATGAGGTATAGGTTCATTTAACTCCCATTTTATATTCATAGGTTTGGCTCCATAGAATTCATTTAGGCTACCTTCACCAATGAAAACATACCCCATAGTGTTACCATATTCATCTTTGGCTTTCTCACGAACGAATAAAAGTATTTTCTTTTCATTTTCTTTATGTTTGATATAAGAAATGCCCTTAGATGTTTCAGGACCGGCTGCATTCTGACTTTGCCAATGAAACAAATATTCATTTATTGCATAATCGTCATACATGGTTGTTGGAGAGAAGTTTTCTTCAGATTTGATCAGGTTTATAAAAAGCAACTCTGTATTCAACTGAGAGTTTTCAGCAACTCCTTCTCGACTTGATGATTTTTTTTCGAACGTACTGATGCCAAAAGCAGCCAAGATTTGATCTCTGGTATATCGAGAATGTACTTTTAAAGGTTGATTGTAGGGTAAATCAATTTCTATTTCTTTATGATCAATTTGGTCAATCAAAATTCCTAGAACTTCAACAATTTCTTCAACTAGTATCTTGTTTTTTCCAATTGCTCGGATGCTTTCCTCTAGTGATTTGAACTTTCCATCTTCTTGCCAAACATCATAATGCAACATTAATAACATTGATTGTTCTACTTCATTACATTCCAAAATATTTATCTGAAAATTGCGATTTGCAAGTTTCAGGATAAATCTAAAATAGCTTGTTGAACTCGTTGAAAGCCATTTGTTTTTAATAGCTGAAATAATTTCTTTTTCATTCTTGTTTTCAAATTCAATAATTACTCCAGCCTCTTGATATAATCGTTTCCAACCATAATTTCGTGACTTATATATTGATTGAATAGGGATATTATAGAATTCCAAAAAGCTTTTAAGTTCAAGTCGAAGAGTAGTGTCATGTCCAAAGCTCTTGATTTTAGCGATTAACTTATTGCGATTAATGGATGTAGCTAGTTTTATATTTTCTAAAATGATTTCTTTAGCTTTTTTCTCTAAGACAACCGAGCACCCTAAAGGTAAGTGAGGAAAATTATCTTCGATTTCTTTGCCTATCGTAGTTGTTGTTTTCCCAATTAATGCTCTGAACTTGTTTTCAAAATTGTACTCGGGTCTTCCATTTCCGACAAAGTCTAAGACTGTCAAACAGTCTTTATCATCCGATAATCGTAGACCTCTTCCTAACTGTTGTAAGAAAATGGTCAAACTTTCAGTTGGCCTCAAAAAGAGGACAGTATCAATTTCAGGTATGTCAACTCCCTCATTAAAAATATCAACCACAAATAGATAATTGATTTCTCGATTGATTAATTGGCTCCTGATCTTTTCTCTATTTCGATCATGTGTACTTGTCAAAAAGTCTGCCTTCAGTCCGGCTAAAGTAAATTTTTCAGCCATGTATTTAGCATGTTCCATTGAAATGCAAAAACCAATGGCTCGCACCTCCGTTTTTTCCTTAGTGTATTTTTCTAGGGCACTAATAATCTCGCCAACCCGTTTGTCGTTGGAGGTATAAATATTCGTTAATTCGCTAGGGAGATATCTACCCTTTACCCAGGAAACACTGGATAAATCGACACTATCTGATACTCCAAAATATTGAAAAGGACAAAGTAATTTTCTATTCATCGCTTCGGGAAGTCTTATCTCTGCAGCAATTTTGTTGTGAAAATCTTCTTGAATGTTTCCTCCATCCATCCTTTCAGGTGTTGCAGTTAGACCTAAAAGCACTTTTGGTTTAAAATAATCGATTATTCCTCTATAGCTGTTCGCTGTCAAATGATGGCATTCGTCAATTACAATGAAATCATAATATTGAGGAGATAAGGTTAAATTATTTAACCTATTATTTAATGTTTGAACAGAAGCAAAGACGTTTTCGTAGCTACTAGGTTCATTACCACCCTCCCACATTTCACCAAAATTGTTATCCCTTAAAATCATGCGGTAGGTAGTCAATGATTGTAAAAGAATTTCTTTACGGTGCGCCAAAAACAAAAGCTTACACGATGAGTTGTTTTGTTTGAAAAATTTGTAGTCAAATGCAGAAATTACTGTTTTTCCAGTACCTGTTGCAGCGACAATCAAATTTCTATTTCTATTATGGACTAATCTTTCTACTTCTAATTTTTCTAAAATTTCAGATTGAAAAGGGAATGGCTTGATATCAAAAAATGAAATATTTATTTCCGAGGGTTTAGAAATTTTTCCATAGTTCAAAGAGTCAATCAATTTCTCTTTGTGTATTTGATCATTAAAAATTTCAAAATCGTCGCTTTGCCAATAAGAGTCGAAAGTCTTTTGAAATTTATCGATTATATGACTTACTTCTTTAGTAGTAATTTTAATGTTCCATTCCAAACCATCCGTCAAGGCAGATCTTGAAAAATTGGAAGACCCAATATAACCAGTGTGAAAGCCTGTGTTTCTGTAAAACAAATATGCCTTGGCATGCAATCTTTCGTTACCTGTGTTGTAAGAAATTTTCACCTCAGTATTGTCTAACTTCGAGAGTAAATGAATCGCTTTGTAATCGGAAGCTCCCATATAAGTGGTGGTTATTACTCTTAGTTTACCCCCTCTTTTCGTGAATTCTTTTAATTCTCTCTCTAAAATTATTATCCCTTTAAATTTGATGAAAGAGACCAATAAATCAATTTTATCTGCGGATAATATTTCTTTTTTTAGCTCACTTTCAAGAGATAAGCCACCATTCCCTCCTGTAAATAGTTCGCTATGAGTAAGCCTTGTATAAGGAGTTATTTCTTTTAAATACAGACTAAAATCAGAGTAATTGGCATCTATTTTGTTAAATACGGCCTTTAAAATTTCTCCTTCAACCTCAATAAGGTCGTTTGTAAAATCTTCTTTTTGAAGTTCTTCCTTCAAAAGTCGAATTATTTTATTCGCAATTTCAATTTGACGCTCAATACAATTATCTCCCTTGATAAAACTTAAGGCATGTTTTACCGATTGCGACAAGTGTTGTGCTAATATTTTCGAAGCCTCTTCTTTATCAATTTTGGTTTTTTGGATTTCGTATGAGCTTCTGTCTAACTCATTGATCTTTTGGGCAACTAATTTTGTAACTAATTCTTCATAAATCCCCTGATTCATAATGTTTGGAGTTTTTGTACAATTGGAATATCCGCAGCCGCCCAATCCAGTTGATTTAAATTTTCCACAGTAAGCCACTTTTGATTGATATGCTCTCTTAGTGTAATTTGTTTTGATTCAAGCTCACAAATGAAACAATGCATTGTCAATTCAAAATCTGGATATTGATGGATCACAGTACGAAATTCATTTTTAATATCAGGTGAAATATTTAGCTCTTCCTTCAATTCTCTTTTTAAAGCTTCTTCTTTTGTTTCACCTTCTTCAATTTTGCCTCCTGGAAATTCAAATTTTTCAGAAATGTACTCTAATTTGTTTTTTGGTCTTTGTACACAAAGGATTTGATTTTTAAAAAAAATAACACCAGCAACTACTTCGATCTTTTTCATTTTTTTTATTCAAATTCGCCCAAGACAAAACCTTTCAAAGAATATGATCATCCTTTAAATGAGGCTGTAATACACAGTTCGAGTTTGAATTTACGCTTTTTGGGAAAATCAATTTAGGAAAGTTTGAAGTTCATTTTATTTCTCTATCCCTAATCAACAGAATCTATCTCTTAACAACCTTTAAATCCCCTTGAGGATTGCCGAAGAATGGTTAAATTCAAGAAAAAATTAACCAAATGGTATTCGATTTAGATATGATTAAAAAGGTCTATGCGCTTTTTCCGGAACGCATTGCGGCTGCTCGAAAAGCAGTTGGTCGACCTTTAACATTAACGGAAAAAATATTGTACGCTCACCTCTGGGATGGTGCCGCTTCGGAGGAATACCAGCGAGGAAAGGCCTATGTTGATTTCGCACCAGATCGAGTGGCCATGCAGGACGCAACGGCGCAAATGGCCTTGTTGCAGTTCATGCAAGCCGGCAAGAAAAAAGTAGCCGTTCCTTCTACGGTACACGCCGATCACTTGATTTTGGCAAAGGTTGGTGCTTCCAAAGATCTACAAGATTCTTTGAATAAAAACAATGAGGTATTCAACTTCTTATCCTCGATTTCTAACAAATACGGTATCGGTTTTTGGAAACCAGGGGCAGGAATTATTCACCAGGTGGTTTTGGAAAATTATGCCTTCCCGGGAGGAATGATGATTGGTACGGATTCGCACACGGTAAACGCCGGAGGATTGGGTATGATCGCTATTGGAGTTGGAGGAGCAGACGCGGTGGATGTAATGGCTGGGATGCCTTGGGAGTTGAAGTTCCCGAAATTGATAGGTGTGAAACTGACTGGTAAATTGAATGGCTGGTCAGCACCGAAAGACGTTATCCTAAAAGTTGCCGATATTCTCACTGTAAAAGGTGGTACGGGCGCTGTGGTAGAATACTTCGGAGAAGGAGCGAACAACATGTCTTGTACGGGTAAAGGAACGATTTGTAACATGGGTGCGGAAATCGGGGCAACGACTTCTACTTTCGGTTACGATGATTCCATGCGTCGTTTCTTGACAGCCACGGGTAGAGCAGATGTAGTAGCTGAAGCAGATAAAATCGCTGAACATTTGACGGGAGATGCAGAAGTATATGCAAATCCCGAGAAATACTTCGATCAATTGATCGAGATCAACTTGTCGGAATTGGAACCGCACGTTAATGGTCCATTTACACCCGATAGAGGTACGCCAATTTCAAAAATGCGCGCCGAAGCTGAAGCGAATGGATGGCCAATGAAAGTAGAATGGGGATTGATCGGATCGTGTACCAACTCCTCCTACGAAGACTTGTCTCGTGCTGCGTCCATTGCGCGACAGGCCGTTGAAAAAGGTTTAAAACCGAAGGCAGATTTCGGAATCAACCCTGGATCGGAGCAGATCCGATTTACGGTAGAACGCGATGGTATACTAGGAACTTTTGAAAAACTAGGAACGAAAATCTTTACCAATGCATGTGGACCTTGTATCGGTCAGTGGGATCGCGAAGGAGCAGAAAAAGGGGAGAAGAACACCATTGTCCACTCCTTCAACAGAAACTTCTCCAAGCGTGCTGACGGGAACCCGAACACCCATGCCTTTGTGACTTCTCCAGAAATGGTTGCGGCCTTGGCCATTGCAGGTGATTTAGGATTCAATCCGATTACAGATACGCTTACAAACGATAAGGGCGAACAGGTTAAATTGGAGCCACCTACTGGCTGGGAATTGCCTCCAAAAGGATTTGAAGTAGAAGATGCCGGTTACCAAGCTCCAGCAGAGGATGGTTCGGGTGTGGTAATTGATGTAGCACCTGATTCTTCGCGATTGCAGTTGTTGGAATCCTTCCCAGAATGGGATGGAAAAAACTTGTTGGGGGCCAAACTTCTGATAAAGGCAGAAGGGAAATGTACCACCGACCACATTTCGATGGCAGGTCCTTGGTTGCGTTACCGCGGTCACTTGGACAATATTTCCAACAACATGTTGATAGGAGCTGTTAACTTTTTTAACAAGGAAACAAACAAGGTAAAAAACCAATTGACCGGCGAAACAGGTGAAGTTCCAGCTGTACAAAGAGCTTATAAAGCAGCAGGAATTCCAACAGTTGTAGTGGGGGATCATAACTATGGTGAAGGTTCATCGCGCGAACATGCAGCCATGGAACCACGTCACTTGGGAGTAAGAGCTGTGATTGTAAAATCATTTGCACGTATCCACGAAACCAACTTGAAGAAACAAGGAATGTTGGGCTTGACCTTTGCCAATGAAGCGGATTACGATAAGGTACAAGAAGATGACACATTCAACTTTGTCGATTTGGCTGAATTTGCTCCAAATAAGCAATTGACATTGGAAATTGTACATGCTGACGGTTCAAAGGATTCAGTGAAATTGAATCACACGTACAACGAACAACAAATTGAGTGGTTCAAGGCTGGCTCAGCTTTGAATTTGATCAAAAGACAAAACGCATAAAAGAACTGGAAATAAGGTCAAAAGGCGATTCGAAAGAGTCGCCTTTTATTTTGCTGGCAAATGAATGGTCATAGGGCAATGCGGTTTGACCAGCTTTTTACTAGGTTTACACTTCAATTTGAACCATGAAAAAAAGAAGTTTCCTTTCGGCCCATTCTATCTTGTTGCTCATCTCTGTTTTTGTTGCAGGATTGACTTATTTGATTCCTTCTGGGAAATTCGATCAATTGAGTTTTGATCAGGAAGACAAGGTTTTTCAAATTGTTTCGTCTGAAATGACCTATAATTTACCTGCTACTCAATATACTTTGGACTCATTGAAAATTCCAATTCAACTGGAAAAATTTGAATCGGGAGCCATTTCCAAACCAGTGGGCGTTCCAGGTTCGTACAAAGAAATTGAATCCAACCCGCAAGGACTTTGGGCTTTGGCTCAGGCTCCAATTAAGGGAATTATTGAGGCGGCTGATATTATTTTCTTGGTACTCATCATCGGTGGGTTGATCGGTATCATGAATGAAATTAAGGTTTTTGATTCAGGCATCGCATCCTTGTCCAAAGGGTTGAAAGGGAAGGAGTTTTTGCTAATTGTTGTCACTACAGTATTGATAGCTTTGGGAGGAACCACCTTCGGCTTGGCAGAAGAAACGATGGCTTTTATCCCGATTCTGGTTCCAGTGTTTATAGCTGCTCGTTACGATGCGCTCACGGCTGTAGCTTCGATCTTTTTGGGTTCATCTATTGGAACGATGTGTTCGACTGTAAATCCCTTTTCAACGATTATTGCCTCCGACGCAGCAGGTATTACGTGGACTGAAGGGCTGGACGGACGCTTGTTTATGCTTCTCATTTGTTTAACCATCACCATTGCCTATTTGATGTGGTATGGTAAAAGGGTACAAAATAATCCCGCCAAATCACTTTTGTATGAAAACTGGGAGAACCCCCTGAAAAAACAAGATCCGAACGATGAGGTGGTTCCATTGAACGCTAAGTCTAGAATGATCTTAGTCGTTTTTGCCTTGAGCTTTGTGGTCATGGTCATGGGAGTTTCCAAATACGATTGGTGGTTTGTAGAAATGACGACAACGTTTTTAGTTGCCTCTGTGCTCATTGCCTTGCTTGCCAAAATGAAAGAAGGTCAGTTTATCAAGGCTTTCATGAGTGGAGCTTCTGATTTGTTGAGTGTAGCTTTCATTATCGGGATTGCACGTGGGGTTTCAATTCTTATGAACGACGGCAATATCTCCGATTCCGTGTTGTATTACGCCAGCACGGCTACAGAGGGCATGAGTAAAGGTTTGTTTGTCAATGCCTTGTTTTTTGTGTACAACGGTCTCTCTTTTTTAATTCCTTCTTCATCAGGGATGGCGGTACTCACGATGCCTATTATGAGTCCACTTGGCACCTCAGTAGGAGTGCCAGCTGAAGTGATAGTGAACGCCTACCAATTTGGGCAAGGAATCTTTGCCATTATCAATCCGACCAGTTTGATCTTGATGTCACTCGGGGTGGTAAGTATCGGATATAACGTGTGGTTGAAGTTCATTTGGCCGTTGTTAGCCGTGTTGACCTTAGTTGCGATGATCTTCTTGACCATTTCGGTGGTATAAGGCACAAAAAAAAAAGGAGCACGATGGCTCCTTTTTGAAGTTTAATGTTTTTAATTGTCGGTTGGTATGACCAATGCAATTCCTATTTTTAAATGATTCAAGCTAAACTTTCGCGAAACATTCACTACAGAAGTGGAGTAGCCTGTGTCAAAGTTATTTGGGTCATAATATTCGAACACACCATAGAATGAGTCGAATCGATCAGTTAGGCCTAAGTTTGCTTCAAAAAAGAAACCGAAACCTTTGTATCGAAGCATCGTTCCTATTGTTGGACTTAAAGCGAAGTTGATATCGTTATTCTCTGTATAAAGCTCGTATTCTACATCGTTTTGTGTGTCTGTTACTTCTGCCTCCATAGTTCCGCCAAGTAGCATTACCCCATTCACGCGGAAATAAAAGTCGGTCATAAAATCTGGTTTCTTTGGGTTTGGAATAATCGTTAAAGATGGTCCAAATCCCATTCCCATCATTTTGAAACTTCTGTATTTGGCATCTGCAAACAAATCTGTGACCAACTGATTGGAGCCCGATTGAATTGTCTTCCAATCAAAATTTAAGGTTGATATGTTGTATGAATAAGTTAAACCGATATCAATATTTCTAATTAGATGCTTGTTAATTCCATTCAATGCTACGAGGCCATTAACACTGAAATTTACACCCGATTTTAACCCCATATTTCCCGTTTGGTAAGGAGAAAAATCCGAAGATGAATTCAACCACTCCGTGTAGGACATTCCATCTTTAGATGTGCTATTTGTTGGGGATGATAAGCCTAATGCAATTGAAACATAACCTGTTTTAGACGCTGACTTGATTGGTACTTGTTCTTCTTTTACAATCGAATCTTTCTGAACTCTATAACGTTCATAGTTTTTCTCCGATCCTCCTTGCGTAAATTGTGCAACAAGAGGGAAACTCGCTGCTGAAAATATAAGTATTGTAATGAAATTTTTCATGTCGATTAGAGGTAATTAGTTTTTGTATTCAATTGACCAGATGCCGAAAGTTCCTTTTTCATTTCCTCTCTGGGAAAGGAAGTAAATTAACTTTCCTTTTGGCCCCCACGTAGGTGATAAATCATGACCAGGATGAAAAGTAACTTGTGTAAGGTTGGTACCATTTGTATTGATGGTATATAAATCCAAGTTCTCTATTCGACTGCTGGTGGCTAAGGTAGACCCTGTAATTACCAATGTTTTACCATCTGGTGAAATTTTTGGACTTGAAAAACCTCTTTCCGAATCGGATAATATTTGAGTTTCTTGACCAGTTATTAAGTTCAGGGACCAAATTTCTCCTAAACCAGATGATTTATTGTTTCGTGTGAAGTACAATGTTTTACTGTCTGGAGAGATAGATGGTGAAAAGCCTTCACAGAATTGAGACATGATACTGGTTTTTCTGTCAAAGTTCCAGATGTAATATCTATAAGATTTGGTAGAGGCGGAATATTCACCTTTAGAGAAAAAGATGAAGTTGTTATCGCTCGAATAAATTGGTGTGCGCTCAATTTGAGAGGTACTCGAAATCTGTTGAACGGATGCACCTTGATTGGCATCAATTTGGAAAATATTTTTGTCACTATCCAGTCGTTCAGTATAAACCAGTTTCTCACCATCTGGTGAATAGGATACATTCACAATGTTCTCTTTGAATGTTCGCTGAATGGTCGTTTTTCCACCTTGGGTAGACTTAATATAGATGTTGCTTTTTCCATTCGCAATGCCTACATAGGCAACTTTCATTCCGTCAGGACTGATTCCGATTTTTGGGTCAGTATCCCAATAAATAACACCTTGTTTATTCTCTATATAGGGAGTATACAGGTTGTCCGTTTCAGTAGAAAACTGTGTAAAACGCACACCGCTTTCCTCTGGTACAGTTAATTCTCTTGTGTCGATAACACGTTCTTTCGTTATATATTGAACCGTTCTCTTTGTTTCAAACAATTCCTCGCGATTTTCACAAGACACCAGAGCAGGTAGTGCTGCAAGGCAAATTATCGTTAGTTTTTTCATGTTAGGATATTTCAATCTGCATACGAAAGTACTTAGTTTTTTTTAGATTTTTAACAGTGAGAAATAGAAAGTAGTGAAATAAAAAAAGCCCGATATCTCGGGCTTTTCTATAGTGTTAACTAGACCGTTAATTATTTTTTGATAGAATCAACAACTGCTTTGAATGCTTCCGGGTTGTTCATTGCCAAATCAGCAAGAACTTTACGGTTCAATTCAATACCACTTTTGTTGATTGCACCCATGAATTGAGAATAGCTCATTCCGTGCTGACGTGCACCTGCGTTAATACGCGCGATCCACAAGCTGCGGAAGTTTCTTTTCTTTTGCTTACGACCTTCGTAAGCATATAATAGACCTTTTTCTACTGCGTTTTTCGCAACAGTCCATACATTTTTTCTACGGCCAAAGTAACCTTTAGCCAACTTCATGAACTCTTTTCTTTTTGCTCTAGAAGCTACGTGATTTACCGATCTTGGCATAATTTTAAGTTTTTAATAAAAAGTGCAGCACTATTTCAGCTGGCTTATTTACTCGTTATTGGGTTAAACATTTAGAACCATGTGCTAATCCGTCAAAAGACAGATTATTTCATGCACAATTGCAATTTGATGTTAGACTCATCAGACGTGTGAACCGTCCCAGCGTGAGTCAAATTACGCTTTTGCTTTTTTGTTTTCTTAGTAAGGATGTGACTTTTGAAAGCGTGCTTTCTTTTGATCTTCCCACTACCAGTGATTGTGAATCTCTTCTTCGCACTGGATTTTGTCTTCATTTTTGGCATTTCTCTCCTCTTTATTATATGTGGTCTAACACTATATACTATTTCTTCTTCGGGTTCACCATGATAATCATGCGCTTCCCTTCCAATTTCGGCATTTGCTCAATTGTTCCCAAATCCGCCAATTCTTGTGCGAATTTCAAAAGCAACAATTCTCCGCGATCCTTGAAGACAATTGTCCGACCTCTAAAGAAAACGTACGCTTTCAATTTCGATCCTTCTTCCAAGAACTTGCGCGCATGCGCCAATTTGAAGTTGAAATCGTGATCATCCGTATTCGGACCAAAACGAATTTCTTTGATGACAACTTTACTTTGTTTTGCTTTTAGCTCCTTTTGTTTTTTCTTTTGGTTGTACAAGAACTTCTTGTAGTCCATTATTTTACAAACGGGTGGGTTTGCATTTGGAGAAATCTCAACAAGGTCCAATTCTTGCTCTTCAGCCATTGCTAAGGCTTCCGATGTGCGCATTACTTTTGGCTCTTGTCCTTCCAAAACCAAACGAACTTCTTGCGCTTGGATTCGGTTGTTGATTTTGTGTTGTTCTTCTTCTTGTCTTCTAACAAAAGGTTTTCTAGAGGGTCTTCTCATTGGCTATTTAAGCATTTGTTGTCAATTCCACTTCAATGGTTTCTTGTACCAATTTTGCAAATTCCTCAATTTGCAAGGCACCTTTATCGCCCACTAATCGCTGGCGTACAGAGACTTGATTGTTGTCAGCCTCTTTTTCACCCACGATCAACATGAACGGTATTTTATTCAATTCGGACTCCCTAATTTTCTTACCAATTTTCTCATTTCGGTCGTCAACGAAGCCGCGAATATCGTAATTTTTAAGTAAATCTAAAACTTTTTCTGCGTAGGCGTTGTAATTCTCACTGATTGGTAGAATCGCCACTTGCTCAGTAGTTAACCACAATGGGAAGTCCCCTGCACAGTGTTCCAAAAGTACAGCAACGAAGCGTTCCATCGAACCAAATGGTGCTCGGTGAATCATTACTGGACGATGTTTTTGGTTGTCTGAACCAACGAATTCCAATTCAAAACGCTCCGGCAGGTTGTAATCTACCTGAATAGTTCCCAACTGCCACTCGCGACCCAAGGCATCTTGCACCATGAAATCTAACTTCGGACCGTAGAAGGCTGCTTCACCTAATTCTACAACGGTTGGCAATTCCTTCTCTGCTGCTGCTTCAATAATAGCTTGCTCTGCTTTGTCCCAGTTTTCGTTCGACCCGATGTATTTCTCTGGTTTTTCTGGATCGCGTAAAGAAATTTGCGCCTTGAAGTTCTCGAATTTCAAGGTCTTGAAAATGTACAATACCAAGTCGATTACTTTCTTGAACTCATCCTTCACCTGATCCGGCGTACAGAAAATGTGTGCATCATCTTGCGTAAAACCACGAACGCGCGTTAAACCGTGCAACTCACCACTTTGTTCGTAACGGTAAACGGTTCCAAACTCAGCAAAACGAGCTGGCAAGTCTTTGTACGAACGAGGCTTCGCCTTGTAAATCTCACAGTGGTGCGGACAGTTCATAGGTTTCAACAAGAACTCCTCGTCTTCATCTGGAGTGCGAATAGGCTTGAAACTGTCCTCACCGTATTTGGCATAGTGACCCGAAGTCACATACAATTCTTTATTGGCAATATGCGGAGTGATTACTTGCTCGTAACCCGCTTGTTTTTGAGCTTTCTTCAAGAAGTTCTCCAAACGCTCACGCAAGGCAGCTCCTTTTGGCAACCACAACGGCAAACCTTGACCTACTTTTTGTGAGAAGGTGAACAATTCCAGTTCTTTCCCCAGTTTTCGGTGGTCGCGTTTTTTCGCTTCCTCTACTTTTTCCAAGTATTCCGTCAAATCTGAATTCTTAGGGAAAGTAATACCGTAAATACGGGTCAATTGCTTGTTCTTCTCATCGCCACGCCAGTAAGCACCAGCGATAGCCGTCAATTTTACAGCCTTGATGAAGCCTGTGTTCGGAATGTGCGGTCCACGACACAAGTCTGTGAAGTTACCTTGTGTGTAGAACGTAATATTTCCATCCTCCAAGTCTTGCAATAATTCCAATTTGTAAGGGTCTTCCTTTTCTTGGAAATAGGCGATGGCGTCAGCCTTCGAAATTTCTTCTCGGATAAATGGATTTTTAGCCTTCGCCAATTCCTTCATCTTCGCTTCAATTTTCTCCAAATCTTTTTCTGAAATGGAGTAATCCATGAAGTCTACGTCGTAGTAAAAGCCATTCGCAACCGGAGGTCCAATCGCCAATTTGATTCCAGGGTAATAAAACTCCAAAGCCTCTGCCAGCAAGTGAGCCGAAGAGTGCCACATGGTCGATTTTCCTTCCGTATCATTCCAGGTGTACAAGGTCAATGTAGCGTCTTCGTTGATCGGAAGAACAGCGTCCTGTACCTGGTTATTCACTCGGGCAGCCAATACATTTCTAGCAAGCCCTTCGGAAATAGACTTGGCGACATCCAATGCAGAAGTTCCTTTTTCTACTTCTCTCACGGAGCCATCGGGAAGGGTAATCTTTATCATATTGTTTTAAAATACGCCGCAAATTTAATGTTTTAGGCTTAAAATAAGGGTGTGGAAATGACTTTCTTTTCCAAGGAAAGCGATGTTTTCAGCCGATTGAATTATCTTAGGTAGAACCAATCGAACTACTTTGTTTAAACTTCTACGCTTTCCCGATTTTATCTTCGTTTGGATCTCCGTTTCGTTTTTTGTGGGGATTGCACTTGTGGATGGACTTTTTGTTGGCGCTCAGTGGATGGCCGGCGGCCTAGTTTTGGTCTGCATAGGCGGAATTGGTCTCTTAAAACCCAATCAGGTAATTTTGGGTAAAATTTCCTTGTTTCTACTCTTTCTTTCATTGGGAATCATTTACGGTCACATTTCTGATTCGAGAATGCAGGGACTTGGGAAGGAGTTTGTGTTGAACAAGAAGACGATCTTTGAGGGGTTGTTGTGTCGACCAAGATAGGCCGTGGGGATTGGAATCAATACATCGTTGAGGTAGAGAAGGCAAGTGGAGAAACGCTTTGGTTCAATGTTTCACAAAGGGTCTTACTCTACTCACGAAAGGCTGAAAAAACCTGGGGGTACGGGCAACGATTGCGTTTTGTCAACACGCTCTCAAAGATTAAAAAGAGTCCATTTCCAGGAGCATTTGATGGGGAAAGCTATTGGAAAAACAAAGGAATCGCCTATGCTGGTTTTCTAGATGCTGGACAAGCTGTACCTATTGGTGTTGCTGAAGGAGGAATTCTAGGTTTCTTTGAAAAATGTCGTTTAAAAGCAGAAGAGTATTTCGATGAAAACCTGCCCTCACGAGAGAGTGGGCTCATGAAGGCCTTGGTTTTGGGAAATAAACAAGGTCTTGAACAGGAAACGCTTCACAATTTTTCTCACGCTGGAGCTATGCACATACTGGCTGTTTCAGGTTTACATGTCGGAATTTTGTTTGCTCTATTGCTGTATGTATTGGGGTTGTTTCCCAAGTACATATCCAAGTACACGGGCTTCTTCATTGCCTTGTTCGTATTGATCTTGTATGCTTGTATAACGGGAGGTTCTGCTTCTATTTTTAGGGCTGTTTTCATGTTTGGTTTATTGGGGTTCGGAAAAGTCTTAGGTTGCTCCATGAAATCGGTGAATCTTTTGTTTTTCTCTGCTTTTATTTTGGTTCTATGGAACAAAGACTACCTATACGATTTGGGTTTTCAGTTGTCTTATTTGGCTGTTTTGGGAATTTTATTGTTCTACAACAAGGTGGTTCACTTATGGTATGTTAAAACCAAATTGTTGAGACGATTATGGGAGGGAACGGCAATTGGAATTGCAGCAACCATCCTGACTTTTCCTCTTACGGTTTATGTTTTTCATCAATTCCCGGTGTATTTCGTTCTCACCAATTTACTCTTGATGTTTCTAACCGAATTGCTTTTGATTGCTGGTCTTATTTTTTTGCTCTTGTGCAGTGTTGGTTGGGCTTTTGGTTGGGCTGGTTGGTTGTTGAAAGGAGGGGTAAAGGGAATGCTTTGGGTGGTAGAATGGGTTTCGTCCTTGCCCTATGCTGTAGCTGAAGGTTTTGATCTGAAAGGATGGGAGGTGTTTCTGTTACTCTCCTTATTGTTGTTTGTATTGTGGGCCCTTTACTCCAAGAGGATGGTTTTATTGCACTTGACTTGTTTTGGCGTTTTCTTGGTACTCGGTGGTATGCAATGGAAAAGGTGGCAAAATGCACAAGTTTGTGAAATGGTTCTTTTTCCAGCCAATTCGCCGTTGGTTTCATTGAAAATCCAAGGAAAATCCTTTGTTTTTTATACCGATCAGCGCAAGCAAAAGAAGTTACACTATTTTTTGGAGGCATACGGAAAAGTAAGACCTAGTGAGGTTCATTGGTGTCTGCTAGAACCGAATAAACGGATGGAGGTGCATACCGATTACGGAAAATGGGCGATTGAGAACAAGAAGAAGGTCGTGGAAATAATTACATCCAACAAAACGATACTCTTGCCTATGCGAGAAGCTGTTTTTGAAAAGGTTAGCAAACACGAAGAGATCGTTTTATTGCCTTGGATGTCAAAGCGGGCAGGGGCCCATTCGCTGCAGGACGGGGCGTACATTTGCTCGCTTAAAAAGGCTGAATCGAAGTGATTCTGTACAATCGATCGAAGTAAATTTTGTAATTCAGCGTGTAGTTCAAGCCATCCTTCACCTTGGTATAAGCGTATTCTACTTGATAACCTAAGAATTGCGTTTCACCATCCTTTACAACTACGTCTTCTTCAATTGCTTCGAAGCGCGGGTTTTCTCTTTTTTCGGTTTCAATTTCGTCCATTTTATCATTCACCAGTTCCTGGAGTAAGGTTGTTTTTTTCAGAACTCGCTTTCTGGACATTACAGAAAATACATGTAAGGCTTGAGCCAAAACGGAATCTCTACTGGCGCCCGTTTTACTCTCTTCTTCGCTTCTGAATAAATTGTATAATTCGCTTTCGAGTTCAGTAGGAGCAAAGCCCGGATATAGGATGCTTTCTTCGATTAGGTAGCGTTTGTAAAAGTCAAGTTTATTGGCAGGAATCTCATAGCTATCGTTGATCACCACATTGCGGATTTCATGAGTGGGTGTGGTTTCAAACTGACTCGAATAAACGGCCATTTTTCCATTTTTTTTCACCCCAAATAGATGCGTTTCGATAAATAAGATGGAACTGGTGTCGTTCAAGGCAATTTGTCGTTGGATTTGGATGTTTTTTTCCAATTCTTTGTCATTCACCCCTTGTCGCTCGTTTCGATATTTGATATCGTACAAGCTGTCCAAATCTCGATGCGATTCTGGCTTTAGAATGGTGGTGTTAGCATAAGCAATGGATACATAGGTAGAACTATCTTTTTCAAACTCATTTTGTAAATGTTTTTCAATCACCTTTCTCCGATCGGCGGTTTGAGAAATAGGGGTAGGTGGAGCAACGTATTGTAGTCCACAAGAGGTAAATAAAAACGTTAATAAAATGGAATTAAGTAGTCTTAACATTTGAAATAGATATTTTTGCCGTTCTTCAAAACTAAGTTTTTTGTTCAGTCCAATGCGCTGGTATGTCTTGCTTCTTTTTGCTTTCTATGCCCAAATGCACTGCTATGGTCAGCGCGTTTATAACACAAAATATGCCAAAAGTGAAATTAAGATTGACGGTGAGTTAACGGAAGATCTTTGGTCGGAAGGCGAATGGGCAACCGATTTTATTGAAAATTACCCGAATGTGGGACAAAAGGCGACGCGAAAAACCGAGTGTAAAATATTGTACTCAGACGATGCGATTTATTTTGCCGCCAAGGTTTATGATGATGCCGACTCCATTTCTTATTTCTTAACTCAGCGCGATAATTTTGGAAATGCCGATTATGTTGGTTTAACCATCGATACTTACGGCAATTATTTGAATGCTTTTGCCTTTTACGTTACCCCTTCTGGTGTAGAATTGGATGCCTTGGTGAATGAGGAAAGCTTTGATTATTCGTGGAACGCTGTTTGGAAAAGTCGCGTTGCAAAAACAGATTTTGGGTGGCAGGTAGAAATGCGAATACCCTACATGGCGATTCGTTTTCCGAACAAGGAGGTTCAGACATGGAACATCATTTTTGAGCGACAAATCCGACGAAATCGAGAAGTACATTATTGGAATCCAGTAGATCCAACAAAATATGGTGAGATAGCGCAAAGTGGTAAAATGCTTGGGATGCGGAACATCAAGCCTCCTCTTCGTCTGTCGTTTTCACCTTATGTGATTAATTCTGTTGAGAGCAACTACGATTATACGCAGCAAAAACAAGTTGTGAATAACCGATTGACAGGCGGGATGGATTTAAAATGGGGGTTGAATGATGCATTTACCCTTGACATGACCCTTGTTCCCGATTTTGGTCAAACCGTTTCCGACCAAAAAATCTTGAATTTGGGTCCCTACGAGGTTCAGTTCGCTGAGAACCGAAGCTTTTTCACCGAAGGATTTGATTTGTTTGGAATTGGAGGCGTTTTTTACAGTCGAAGAATAGGAGGTACCCCTTTTTATCAAAGCAAACCTTACCAGAATTTGAACTCAGAGCAAAATGAGAGAGTGGTTTCAGAGTCGGCTCGGGCTCCATTGCTCAATGGGACCAAAATATCTGGTCGAACCAAAGGGGGCTTGGGAGTTGGCTTTTTCAATGCAATAGAAGGGGAGACCTATGCGACTATTGAAAATGGACAGGGCGATCAACGACGAGAATTGACCAATCCTTATACGAATTACAATGTTGCCGTTTTTTCGCAAAACTTGGTAAACAACGGACGGATTTCCTTTTTGAATACCAATGTTACAAGATCGGGGGAGGCTCGAGATGCCAATGTTTCGGTGTTCAATTCTCAGCTCTTTTCCAAGGATCGAAATTACAGTGTCCAAACGATTTATAAGTTGTCTGATATTATGGAAAATGGCGGGCACAATTTAGGGCACAGTTTCTTTACCCAGGTATCAAAAGTGCAAGGTCAGTTCAATTATGGTTTTTCTTATTACGAAGAATCTGAAACGTACGATCCGAATGATTTGGGTTATTTGCAAAGCAATAATTCCAGAAGTTACAACCTTGAAATGCGATGGACGGATTTCAAACCGAAGGGAAGAATATTGAGGAAATTCGTAAACAGCAATGTACAGTACAGAGAACTTTATTTTCCAAAACTTTATTCCAGTGTAAGTGTAGATGGAAATGCGATTGTGACCTTTCGAAACTTCATGTCGGTAAACGTCAATGCTGATTGCTATCCTTTTGGGTACAAGGATTATTTTGAGGCACGCAGTTTTGGTCAGGCTGTAAATTTTAACCCATCTGTCGGTTATGGAGGTTGGATTTCATCTGATTATAGCAAGCCTTTCGCATTGGATGTTAATGTCAATCGGAGAGATTATTTGCAGGATGAATTGACCTATTCCACCCTTTCTGTGGCTCCCAGATTCAATGTTTCCAATCGATTGTTTTTGGTTTATCGTGCTCAGTACGAGTTGTATGAAAGCGACTACGGCTATGTTCGACCAGTAACCAGTATGGAGCCAATCATTTTGGGAACCAGGAATCGGGATATAGTAACGAATACGGTTCGTGGAGAGCTCGTTTTCACCAAGAGAATGGGATTGAATATTAGTTTACGTCACTATTGGCAGCGAGTAGAGTATCTCTTCTTTAGTGAGTTGCAAGCGAATGGAGATCGGATAAAATCGGGTTATAATCCCGTCAATGAAGACGGTTATTTTGTCCACAACACCAGTTACAATGCTTTTACCGTTGATTTAAATTACAAGTGGGTGTTTTTTCCAGGCTGTGAGTTTTTAATCTTCTTCAAGAACAATATTTTTAGTTCAATAGGAGAATTGGATGAAAACTATTTTTCCACCTTTAACTCCCTTTTTGATCAACCTCAAGTGAACAGTATTTCGGGTAAAATATTGGTTTTTGTGGATGCCTTGTACCTTCGGGGAAAAAAGAAAAGAGGCAACTAAAAGTTACCTCTTTCTCGCATAATTAATAAGTGACCAATTAAATCTTTACGATCAATTCTTCACTCGAGCGACGAACTTTGGCCAAATGTTGGTTCACGTCGTCTTGGCTTCGATAACCAATAGGACACACCAAAGTGGTGGTTAAACCTCTTTCATTCAAACCAAGAATTTCATTGAATTGTTCAGCGCTAAATCCTTCCATGGGTGTTGCATCTATGCGCAATTCAGCAGCTGTTTGTAACAAGATACCCAATGCGATGTACGTTTGTTTGCTGTTCCAGGCTGTAAATCGAGCTTCGTCGAAGGTTGAGATGGAATTTTTAATGTAGTCACCGAAACCAGAAACTGCACTAAGATCAACCTTTCTTTCCTTGGCCATCAATTCCATGTATTGATCCACAAATTCATTTTCAATTTTCGTTTTTGCAGCAAAAACGATGAGGTGAGATGCATCTGTAATTTGACCTTGGTTGTAACCAGCCGCTTTCAGTTTTTCGCGCAGGCTTTCGTTTTCTATCACGAATACTTGGTAGGGTTGTAAGCCGTATGAACTCGGTGCCAAGCGTATGGCTTCCAATAGAGTTTCCATGTCATCGGTACTTACTTTTTTGTTCTTGTCGTATGCTTTGGCAGCGTATCTCCAGTTGAGAGCTTCAACTGCTGTGTTTGTTGTTGTATTCATTGTATTTTAAAAATTCATTGGTATTTCTATGACCAAAACCTTGGCAGGAGTTTTGGCCAAAAAGTTTATTTTCTCTTCTTCCCAAACTCCAATAGCGTCTCTTTTGTTCAAATCTTCGCCAGCGATGGTCATTTCGCCTTCTATTACCATGCTATAGATGCCATTGTTTTGCTTGTGAATGTGGTAGTCTAATGACTTGTTCTTATCAACTTCAGCGATATGAATCCAAGCATCCTGATAAATCCAAGAACCTTCATCGTTTGGATCGGGAGAAACCAATTGTAGAAAGTTGTTTTTCATTTTATCCTCACTCATCCAGAATTGATCATAGCGTGGCTCTGGGTCTTTTTTATTGGAAAAAATCCAAATCTGAAACAGGTTGGTATGGGTTTCTTTGTTGGGATTGAACTCACTGTGTAAAATTCCACTACCAGCCGACATTACTTGAATTTCACCTGCCTTAATGGTGGAAGCATTTCCCATGGAGTCTTTGTGTGCCAGTTCGCCAGAAAGCGGTATGGTGATGATTTCCATGTTGTCGTGCGGATGAGTCCCAAAGCCCATTCCCGGTGCGATGGTGTCGTCATTCAAAACGCGAAGTGCTCCAAAATGAACTTTTGTAGGATCGTACCAATTTGCAAAACTGAAGCTGTGATTCACTTGTAACCATCCGTGGTCTGCTGACCCACGCGTATTTGCTTTGTGGACTAACTTTTTCATAATCAAACTGTGTTTTGTACTCCAACTTGTGACTTGCGAACAGCAGCAAGCCGTACTGACAAACCTCTAGTCACATTCAGGAACAAAGGTAGAGATAAAAATATATACCATGGTAAATAAATGTTGTAAAAAATATTTAAGAATATATTAAAATGCTGTTAGTTAGATGTTTATGTGTTTTGGATTGTTTTTGTGCTATGGTATATAATAAGTGTCTTGGTTTCATTTCCTAAAGATTTGTGCAATTTTGCAGGATGGATCTCACCCTGATCATTTCGGTGTACAAAGATAAGGAGGCTTTGCAGGCTATTTTCAATAGTTTGAGGCATCAATCGTTTAAAAAATTTGAGGTGATTGTCGCACAGGATGCGGAGTCGGATGAATTCAAAAGTTTGATTGAGGAGTATGCTTCTTTCTTTCCTATTCAGCATGTTCAACAGAATGATGATGGTTTTCGGAAGAATCGAATTCTCAATGCGGCAATTCGCTGTGTTCGAACGGAAAAGGTGGTCTTTGTGGATGGTGATTGTGTATTACATTCTCAATTTTTAAGTGAATACAAAAGGTCCATTAGTCAAGGTAAAATCTGCATGGGCAGAAGGGTGATGACGGATCAGAGAAATTCTCGATCCATGCGTCTAGGAAAAATAGTTACCCCTAGCTTTTTCAAAATGCTTTTTAGTGGCACATCCTATTTAGAGGAAGGCGTTTACTTGCCAAGTTTTCCACGAAAATGGATTTCAGAGCCGCATCTTTTAGGTTGCAATATGGGGTGGTACTTGCAGGATTTAATTGATTTGAATGGTTTTGATGAAGATTATATCCATCCTGGATATGGAGAGGATTGTGATATTGAAATGCGCGGTCTGAAAATGGGTTTGATTAAATATCCGATGCGTTTCAAGGCAATTCAATATCATTTGCATCACGGAAGACCAGAAAGAGAGGAAGCCATTGTATACTCGAAAGAGAAATTCGACCAGAAAAAGAAGATGGACGGGTTTAGGTGTGAGAATGGGTTGGTGGGGGATTGATGGAGTTCCGTCAATGTATTAGCGAATGGTCGAATGTTTACCACAGGATTGGTATTGTTGATGATGGGATTGGTTAGTAAGGTTTAGAGTATTGCAGTTCTACAGTTCA
>JAOASF010000017.1 GCA_025210175.1 Crocinitomicaceae bacterium
CAAAAAAAGTGATCACCGTATCCAAATCATTTCCGCCGAAAGCCCTTACTTTTTTTCCAGAACAGCCCTGATGTATGTGTACATGGGTCACATGCGCTTCCAAGATATTCAACCCTACGAAAATCATTTTTGGTCGAAAAACAACCTGGAACTAATCCAAGATTGGGTGGAAGAGATTCATCCCGGCCAAAATAGAATTGAGCTCAAAAATGGCGGTTCCCTACCCTACGACGAACTAATAATAGCCACTGGGTCGAAACCGAATGTTCCCACATGGGCAAACATGAATCTGACGAACGTGCAAGGCTTATACACCAAACAAGATTTGGAAAGCTTGGAAGCCCTTTCTTCGCAGCTGCGAAAAGCAGTGGTCGTAGGTGGTGGTTTGATCGGAATAGAGCTAGTAGAAATGCTACTCTCCAGAAAAATAGAAGTAGACTTCGTGGTACGCGAACCCTCGTTTTGGTCCAATGTGCTTCCGCGACAAAATGCAGATTTCGTTGTCCAACACTTAAAACACCACAAAGGATTGAACATTCACTTCTCTGATGAAGTAGTGGAAGTATTTCAAAACGAAAATCGAGCTAACGGTGTTCGATTAAAAAGTGGTCAACAATTGTCTTGCGATTTCCTCGGCCTGTGTATTGGGGTTTCACCGAATATCGGTTTCATTCGTTCAACGGACATTTCCATCAACAAAGGCATTTTGGTGAACCAGCTTCTCAAAACTTCAATTGAAAATATTTATGCCATCGGCGATTGTGCTGAGGTGCAAACCCCACAAATGAATCGTCGACCGATTGAAGCGGTTTGGTACACCGGAAGAATGATGGGAGAAACCGTGGCTCAAACTATTTGCGGTAAGCCTACCAACTACGACCCAGGCATCTGGTTCAATTCTGCCAAGTTTTTTGACCTCGAATACCAAACATATGGTCATGTGTTTTCCACTTTGGGCGAAAATGAATTGAATTTTGATTGGTCGGACAACAACCACATGCTTACCTTTCGATTTGACAAAAACACCTTCGAACTCAAAGGTCTCAACTCCTTTGGCATCCGCATTCGACATGAGGTGCTCAACAACTGGCTCCATCGAAAAACGAGCATCTTAGAGGTTCTTTCCCACTTTTCAGCAGCCAATTTTGATCCGGAATTTTACAAGCGATATGAACCCGAAATAATCGCAAAATTCAATTCAGATTTCCAACAAAACGTTCAACTTGCTGCCCCTACCTGGTGGCGAAAAATCCTTTCAAAAGCATGATGGAAGAAAACATTTCTCTCACTCAAAAAAGTGAAGGCTTATCCACCTTGCACAAAACGGGTATTGGTTTATTTTTAGGAAGTTGTTTCGCTTTGGTTTGGGCTTCTTTTGCTGGCTTAAAAAACACGGAATGGGTCGGAACATTTGCCTTCACCGCTCAGTTAATTGGCGCCATATTATTCACCTACGAAAAGGGTAATTTCAGCCGCTTTGGCTACCAAAAACTTTCTTTTTTTACCCTACTCAGCATCCTTTTTTCACTCCTGGGTTTTGGACTCTTTTTTTTCGCATGGATGGGTGCTTCCATTGGCCATAACCCAACGAGTTTGGTTTTTCCACTCTGGGGTAGCTCCGTCTTGTGCTTCATCTTAGGCCGCTATCAAGGCGAGGGAGCAGGCATAAAAAACAACTTCTTGTGGCAGCGATCACTTACCAGCAGAGGTATTTTGGCTTGGGCACTGGGTTTTACACTAACCTACTTTTACATACAATTGTATTGGGGAGCCAACCCTTTCCCCCTCCTCATTGAAGGTCTCAATCCGCTTTCTGATTTGTTTCGCAATAAACCAGCGGATAAATGGTTCTTGTACGGCACTATCTATACCTTCGCCATTCTGTTTTTAGGAATAAAATTCATAATCAAATACCGCCACAATCGGTATCAGTTGATGCGCACCGTTGTAGTAATTGTTTCTCAGGTTGTTATGGCCTACTACATACCCAACACCCTTGAGGCCCTCAATTACGATTCGGCAACCGCACTTGTGGAGGGCAAGGAAACTTACTTGGGCTATTATAGTGCCAATCCAGTCAATACCTGGCCTTTGAACTACTCGGCCTACGAACCTGGAACTTTGAAAGCCTATGTTCAAGAAAGCTATCAACCATTTGGGATGGCTTACTTGGTTTGGGGTATTTTGTTGTTTTTAGTCGTTACACCGGTACTTACCTATTTCGTGGGTAAACGTTGGTATTGTTCATGGGTTTGTGGTTGCGGTGGCTTGGCTGAAACGGCTGGCGACCCATTTCGTCATCTATCTAACAAAAGTGTAAAAGCATGGAAAATCGAAAGATGGACCATTCACGCTGTCTTGGTATTTGTTCTCCTGATGACTGTTGGAGTTCTGTATACCTATTTCTCTGGAAATGAATACCAAATTGGCTTTGTAACTCTAAATAAATGGGGCTTTGTAACGCTTGCCTCTTTCTTGCTGATTGGATTTGGGTTTGTCTTGTTTCGCTGGAATAAAAAATATGCGAATTCGTACCTAACAGCCGGACTCGTTATTTTGTCTATTCTCCTTCTCCTGCTATGGATTAGCGCTATTTCAGGAGGGCAAAATTTGCTTGCCTTGAAGTCTTCCACACTAAAAAAACTTTATGGTTTCTTGGTTGGCGCTTCGTTTTCGGGAATTATTGGAGTTGGGTTTTATCCAATTTTGGGCAATAGAGTTTGGTGTCGCTTTGGTTGCCCAATGGCTGGTTATATGGGACTTTTTCAACGCTTTAAATCCAAATTTAGAATTACCACCAATGGGGGTCAATGTATCTCTTGTGGCAATTGTTCAACCTATTGCGAACAAGGAATCGACGTGCGCGCTTATGCCCAGAAAGGTGAAAATATTGTAAGAGCTAGTTGTGTGGGATGTGGGGGATGCTCTGCTGTTTGTCCGCGCGGGGTTTTAAAACTGGAAAATGGTCCAGAAGACGATCGTTTCTTAATTTCGCAGCTGATTAAAAAATAGAGCCTTTTACATGCCCTTGTCCCTACCGAAAATTGTCGTGGTGATTCCCGCGTTTAACGAAGAGAAATCCATTGCAAAAGTCATTGCGGACATCCCGAAAGATTGGGTGTCTGATACCATCGTAGTCAACAACAACTCAACTGACCGAACGGAGCAAGTAGCCCATGAAGCGGGTGCCATTGTGCTTTCAGAAAAAAGAAAAGGATACGGATGGGCCTGCTTAACAGGAATTGCCAAAGCAGAAGAATTGAAAGCAGAAATCATTGTTTTTATGGATGGTGACTATTCCGATTACCCTCAGGAATTGCCATTAGTAGTTGGGCCTATTCTGGATCAAGACATGGACATGGTCATTGGCTCGAGAGCTCTTGGTAAAAAGGAAAAAGGCTCACTAACACCACAGCAAGTATTTGGCAACTGGCTTGCTACTCAATTGATTCGACTATTCTACAGTGCAAAATTCACAGACCTCGGACCATTTAGAGCCATGAAAATGAGTTCTTTAATGGCATTAAACATGCAAGACAAAACCTACGGCTGGACCATAGAAATGCAAATCAAGGCCGTAAAACACAAAATGAAATTCACTGAGGTAGCCGTTAATTACAAAAAACGAATCGGTGTTTCCAAGGTATCAGGAACAGTGAAAGGAACAATACTTGCCGGCATAAAGATTATTTCTGCAGTTTTTAAATATCTTTGACCTTTATTTTTTCTAATAAGTTGGGTCCATGCAGAAAAGAGTACTAACCGTTCTAGTTGGGGTATTCACTCTCTTTATTTCTCTTCAAAGTTTTGCACAAAATATTGCATCTTTAAAAGGGTACGTATACGATGAAAAAACAGAATGGGGTCGAGAAGAGGTTGAAATTCTCATCGAAAATGCTGCCACGAAGAAAAAATTCACCATTGAGACAGACGATAACGGTGTTTTTGAATTCAAAAACATTCCATCGGGGAAATACAATCTAACCGTTCTTTCAGAGGAGTTCAATGAGAAAAAATTTGATTTTGTCGTAACTCCAACGCACAAACCCAATCTACGTTTTGGCATTTCGCCAAAAGTATCGTGGATGTTTAATTGGGGCGATAAGGGAGAAAAGGAGCACTATTATTCTCATTTCCTTGCCAAAGTTTTGTTGTCTTTTTATGGGCTCTGCTTGATCCTTATCTTTTTCTATTCCGTTTTGCAGCTCTCGCTTGCCATTGCCTATGCCAGAACACGCAAGAAGAAAGCAGCCGAAGAAAAACCGGTTTACAACCCAGATACAACACCAAAAGTTACGGTTCAGCTTCCGATGTTCAACGAATTGTACGTTGCGGAGAGAATCATTGAAAAAGCAGCTGCATTTGACTACCCTGCTGATAAATTGCAAATTCAAGTTCTAGATGATTCTACGGATGAAACCAAGGACGTAATCGCTGCAAAAGTGGCTGAAGTTGCAGCTCGTGGTATCAACATTCAGCACGTACACCGCGTTGACAGAACGGGTTACAAAGCAGGTGCTCTCGACGATGCCATGGACCAGGTACAGGGAGATTTTATTGCCATTTTTGATGCAGATTTCGTACCTGAACCCGATTTCTTGAAAAAAGTAATGCCGCATTTCTCGCACGACAAAGTGGGAGTGGTACAAACGAGATGGGGCCACTTGAACAAATCCTATTCTTTGTTGACTGAATTACAAGCCTTTGGTTTGAATGGTCACTTCGCTGTGGAACAAGGTGGACGAAATGCCGCTGGCCACTTCATCAACTTCAACGGAACTGGTGGAGTTTGGAGAAAAGAATGTATCAACGATGCTGGCGGATGGGAACACGACACACTCACCGAAGACTTGGACCTTTCTTATCGAGCACAGTTGAAAGGATGGCAATTTGTTTACTGTGAAGACATAGTTGCCCCAGCAGAATTGCCAATTACCATGTCTGCTCTCAAGAATCAGCAACACAGATGGATGAAAGGTGGAGCCGAGTGTTTCATCAAAATGTGGAAAACCATCATGACCGCCAAAGGAGTAAAACTCAGTGATAAACTGCACGGTTTGTCGCACCTATTCAATTCATCGGTCTTCATTTTCATTCTTAGTTTGAGCCTTTTAACCCTTCCGGTTTTGCACATCAAGGATAGTTTTTCGGACTTGAATTACGTCATCCAGTTTGGTTCTATTTTCATTTTGTCGACCATTTTCTTGATGTATTATTATTGGAATGCCTTCCGCGACAAAACGGGTGGATTCTTGTCCAATTTCTTCCGTTTTATTTTCCGCTTTTTCCAATTTTTGATTGTATCCATGGGCTTGTCCTTGGCCAATACGGTTGCTGTTATCGAAGGATATTTGGGGATCAAAAGTTCTTTCGTACGCACACCAAAATTCAACGTCCTTCAAAAAGGAGAGAGCAAGAAAAACAAATACGACAAGAAAAGCCTATCTATCATCAACATCGGTGAATTGATCCTGTTCTTGGTTTTTGGTTTCACAACGGTCAACAGAGCCATCTACGGTGATTTCGGAATGGTGCCCTTCCACTTCATGTTGACTTTGGGTTATGGAATGGTCTTTTTCTATACCATTGCCGAAATTCGCGCGGATAACAAATAATGCAGGTACTATTCAGTAAGAAGTTTTCTTTCTGGATTTTCCTGATTCTATTTCTGGTTCCCAACTTTGTACTTTGGCGGGTAAACGAAACGCAAACCTTTCACTGGTTGGTTGTCCTGTACACCCTTTGCTTTATTGGTTATCTAGGATTGGCTTCAAGGGAACTTAGCACAAAAACACAACTGGTGCTTTTTCTTTTGGCCTCTCTGCCTTATTTTCTTTCTACACCTCAACTTTCTGTTGATTTTTATCGCTTTTTGTGGGACGGCACCCTTCTCCAAAAGGGCATGAATCCCTTTGATTTTTTACCCCCTGAGGCCCTACAAAAAATGACGATTTCCAATTGTGAAACCTTGGACCTCTATTCGGGAATTTCGGACCTTTCTAAACAAAACTACACGCCCTACCCCACTGTCAACCAATGGTATTTCTTTTGGGCAAGTAAGTTGGGGGGGAGTCTGTTGTTTCAAACCAATATTCTCCGGTTGCTCATTTTAACAACAGTACTAGTCGGTTGGCACTACGCCAAAAAAAACTTGTCGCTTCTCGTCTTCCCAACACAGCTCATTAACTTTCTGGTATTCAACCCTCTTTTTATTATTGAAAGCATTGGGAACGTACATTTTGAAGCCGTCATGATATCCTGGATGATGGTGGCAATTTATTTCATCCTTCAAAAAAAATGGCTTCTCGGTGGTCTTTTCTTGAGCATTGCCATTCAAATCAAATTGGTCCCCTTCTTGCTCCTTCCTTTTGTCTTGAGATACTTTGGTTGGGGAAAAACCGTTCTTTTTGGGGGATTAATTCTTGGCTTAAATATCCTGCTGTTTGGCTTTTTTATTGACTCGAACAACAGCACCCATTTTTTACAAAGTCTTCAACTCTACTTCAGTAGTTTTGAATTCAATAGTATTTTACTCTATCCCTATCTCAACTTCGGAGAAATAAAATATGGCTGGAACCTTACACGCATTTACGCTCCAAAATTGGCTCAATGGTCCTTCTTCTTATTGCTAACCCTTGCTTTTTATGGTGGAGAAATCGATAAGCATCAACTCTGTAAAAGATGGCTACTTGCTTCGTTGATCTACCTTTCACTGAGCAGTACGCTGCATCCTTGGTATTGGATTTTTCCACTGTCCTTAAGCCTTTTTTACCCCAACAAAAGCACCCTTATCGGCACATTTATCACCTTTCTTTCATATGGACTATACAATCTGGAATTGGACCACGTAAGTTTCAGAGCCTTTTTGAGTGCCCTCAACATGGCCTGGCTCACTTATGCACTCTATGAATTTACGCGACCTGAGAAACCCCGCTATTTTTCCTTCGATTTCTTGTCTGGAACTGGATCGTAACCAAAACCTCCCCAAGGGTGACAGCGTCCGATTCGTTTCACGGCCAAAAACAAACCAACCAATACCCCTCTTTTTTCAATTGCCTCGAGGGCATAATGCGAACAAGTCGGTTCAAAGCGGCATGTCGCTGGCCAAATTGGACTGATAAACAACTGATAACCTTTGATTAGCAACCAAAAAGGGAAAGCCAGTATTTTTTTGAGCGTTTTCATGGACTTATCCAACGAAAGTAGTTAAAAACTAACCGAGCATTGCGAAATTTCGTAACTTGTTGCTTGTATTTTCGTTAGGAGAGATAAGAAGAGAGAGGATATGAAATACATAATTTACCTAGCAACCATTTGCTTCACCACCCCTATTTTTTCCCAATTCAGTAAAGATTACTTTTCGGATCAGGCAGAGATCATTTATAAAGACCATCAAGGTTTGGTCATGCACGCCGAAGAATTATATGCAGAAAGCTGGGCCGATTTACCGCAAGCTTTGTTTTGGAAGCAAATCATGAGTTTGTCTCCCGACACCTTGATTTTGAACGTAGCCAGAACGCGACAAATTTTGCGTAAAATCGCCGTATCAGACTGGAGCAAATTTTCCGATTCTGAAAAAGAACAAATACGTTCCTCTTTGCGAGAAGACTATTTATTGGATTCCAATGAGCGCATTTATGCCACCACTGGTAAAAACGACTTTTACCGTTTCGACGAGGTAATTCCAACCATCTCAGAAGGAATTGAAGTTTTTGAAGAAAATGAAGTGGACCCGTGGTACGCTCAGGCCATTCTATTGATTGAAAGTCCTGGTCAACTTAAAAAGTCCAAAACAGGCGCTTATGGTCCATTCCAGCTTATGCCCGCTGTGGCACGTGCGCAAGGTTTGACTGTCAATCGCTATACAGATGAGCGGGAAGACTTTGTGAAATCTGCTTGGGGAGCTTCCAATTTGATGAAGCGAATTTGTATTCCAGAGGCGAAGAAAATTCTCGACGCTCATGGCATAGAATACAACGAAGATGAAATGTGGTTTCGCTTGTTCGTAATGCACGTTTACCACGCAGGAGCTGGAAACGTTCGAGCAGTGGTCAATAAGATTCAACCGACAGAAGGCGGACAAGAATTGATCAAATCAATGTGGCAAAACAAGGCAGCAGGGTTCGGAAACAATTCTCAAAATTACACGCAACTCGCCTTGGCAGCTCAATTGCGCATGTACGAAATACTTCAGCAAGAAAGTGAATTGCTTTACTTCTGCAAGTACCCTTAAGATCGAGGTTTGTATTTAATGGACAAGGAATTGACGCAATGACGTGTGTTTTTGGCCGTAAATCTTTCGCCCTCAAACACGTGCCCTAAATGTCCTTTGCAGTTCTTGCAAATGATCTCCACTCTTCTACCGTCTTTGTCTAGAATGCGCTCTACGTTTGCGCCAATTTGATCGTCGAAGGATGGCCACCCACAACCGCTGTCGAACTTTGCATTGGTATCATAAAGAGGAGCTTCGCATTGTCGACATACGAAGACTCCATCTCCCTTAAAGTTATTGTACTCACCTGTAAAAGGATACTCGGTTCCTTTATCGATGATTATCCTTCTCTCCTCTGGGGTCAGTTCGTTCCACTCTGAGTTCATGTGAATATCCTTTACCTATTTAACACTTTCTAGATGGAAATGTTTGAAATCTGAGAAGCAAATTCTTCCAGCATAAATGCGGACACTTGTTTCAAGGCATTCGGATTGTTCTTCTTTAATTTAATTAAGATCTCACCTTGGTCTGCATCAAAATAAGCGTTGATGTATTTGACCAAGTACAGCAGTTTTGCACCACCTTCCAACTCAAAGCTGGTCATGTCCATTGCCTCCATATTCGCAAAGAAAGTCAAACCGTGCTTACCAAAAGACTCGCAACCTTGTGGTACTTCAATGCCTTTTCCATCCGGGTCAAATTTACCGCTGGTGCTCAAGTACAATGCTTCTTTATCAATCTTCAACTTTAACTCCTCACCTACTCCGCTGGTCGCCATATTCGCAACTGCTTCTCCATTCGGACCAAATTGGGCATAGGCATTCAAATCCATTTGACCTCCGAAGCCCATGAAAGAATTCGAATAAGCAACCGCTCCTAGTTGGCCGTCGATTACATTGGATACTTTTCCACCTGCAATCATCATCATCAACTGGAATGGACCACCCAATGATGCAGGAAATTCCTTCATATCCACTGGCGAGAAGTCTTCAAAAAAGGATTGCATTTTGCGCGTATCCATATTGAGTGCAAAACCAGCAATTGGTTTGCCCGAACCTAATTTCTTGCGAATTTCGGCACTTTTATCTTGTTTGAAAGGCAAGCGCTTTTTCAATTCTGAATTGAAAATTCCTTCCATGGCAATTCGAATCTGACCTTCCTCCGCATACAAGGTCATTTCTTGATAGCTGTCTTTTTGCAGCTCTTTTAATTGCTTCAATTTATCAGGTGAAATCACACCACTCGCAGCATTGATTGTGACCGTTCTTTCCATCATGTAGGCCACGTGTAATTCGCCTTTCAGTTGACTCAATTTCAACAACTCCTTATTGTCTGTGCCTTTTTGAGACTTTTCCATAATATCGGCCAATACAATTTTCTCGTCAAAATCTCCATTCTTCACCAAAATTGCGGCCAACTTGTCCTTCAAACACAGACTCACGTCGTTATCTCTAAAATATCGAAGATCGCCAGACTCTTCCACGTCATACCCTTGCTCCAAAGCCATAGCTGCAAGCGAATCGGGATGATTCACCTCAATGAAACAAATAACAACTCCTTTTTCAAACCCTTCCACCTCATCAGGTTGCAAAGCATAAAACAAGCCGGCTTTCAGGTTCAAGCTCGACTCAAAATCCTTCACAACCGTTTGCACAATAGGACCAAATTTGGGAACATTTGAGTAATCGGCTTTATCCAATACAGACATCAAATCGACACTACCAAAAACCAAAACAGACTCTTCGTTTTCAACGTAGGAAGCCAAACTTTCTGTCACCGAAAGAGTTTCAGATTTAGAACAACTTTGAAGAAAAAGAAAACTCAAAAGTAGAATCCCAAATAGGGATTTTGTTGCGCGTTTCATAGGGAACATATTTGATGTTAAAATTAGAATTTTATTTAGTTCTCCTTAGCACATAGTATGCCAGAATCATCTAATTTCGCTGCATGCACATGGTTGAACCACATTATTTATGGCGCGATTACTATATCGCGAGCGAGGACCCACATTCTCCTTTTTACGAAAGAGAATATTCTGAGTTTGAGTTTGGCAACAGTGTGTACAATTATGTCATTCACCCGCAGTGGGACTTCTTTGGTTCGAACACACTCTTCATGAAGATCATCTATGTCGATTATGAGGCATCCTACGTCGTCATGGAATTCATCGGCGAATGGAACGATGCGATTGAAAACGACATCATGACCTTGAAAAGAGACATCATTGAACCGCTCATGGAAAATGGGATTAACCAATTCATTTTGATCGGAGAAAATGTGCTCAACTTTCACTATTCTGACGATAGCTACTACGAAGAATGGTTCGAAGAAGTGGAAGATGGATGGGTTGCCTTCATCAATTTCCACGAACATGTCATGCGAGAATTCAGAACCATTCACCTGGACCAGTACTTCGTTACAGGAGGTGAATTGGACGATCTGGATTGGAGAACCTACAACCCGCATCAATTTTACAGAAAAGTATCTGGTATCGTCAACAAACGATTGGCTTAAAGTTTAGGCAAAATAAAAGGTGCCCCAATCGATAGGCACCTTTCAATGATTTAGACTTGGTGATGACCACTAACGTTCCACCAAGAAGCTTTGAGACAACGGATGGTTGTCCACAAAAAAGTGAACAAAATACATGCCTGGTCTCACATAATCCGGAATGCGGATACTTTGCTTATTTAATCCGATTTGGGTAGCAAGTAATTGGGTAGTAAGTATTGACTTGCCTGAAAGATCTACGATGTTTACAGTGCTCTCACCTGCAATCGCAGAAGAATACTGTAAATATAACATACTATTTCCAGCAGAGAACCCTGCTGTAAAATCTTTTACTGATTTCTTTAGCTCTTCGGTACTTGCTGTGCTTCCGATTGGATGTTGAGAAGTGAATATTTGATCGCCAGAATCATTTCCATTTGAATTCGTTTTATTCGTGGCCACATAAAAAGTTACTGGACCAACATCTGTTGCAGGCGCTGTCCACTCAAAAGTCCATGCTGGAAAATTGGACGTATTGGTACCTGCTCCAGTTTGATTCGCATATTTCTTGCCCGCCGCACCAGAGATGATACTCACACCTCCGTTGATGGAAGTGAAATTACCGGCCATTTGATTAGAACCATCAAGCACCGTCATTTGAAAACCTCTCTTTGGGACCATGGAAGCGGTAGTGACCGTTACCTGATACGTTTCTCCTACATTATAACCTGTAACCACATCTCCATTTTGAGAAATCATCACCAAGTTTTCAGAATTTCCTGATTGAACCGTACCAAAATGGCAACTTGTACAATTTGCTTCACCGGGAGCACCGGTCCTTCCAGCTGGGGCACCGCTTGCGTAAAGCTTGTTGTGAGCGAATTTTTCTTGCTTTGAACCTATAGTATCCTTTTGCCAAGCAAGGCATGTTCCTATTAAAAGCAGTCCTCCTGCAAACATGTAATTTTTTGTCATATGTCAGTTGTTTTGTTTTCCTTGTTGAATCCAGCAGTTGAACTGTTGGATGAAAGCCGTATCCAAGGGAGGGCCACCTTGAGGCATTAATTGAGCGCCATCACCACGCATGGCTTTGAGCATGATACTTGCATTGTTATTAATCGTTGCATAATCCTGAATAACTGGCGAAGTACCACTATGGCAGCTAAAACACTTGCTCTGAATGACGGGTAAAACATCGTTAGCAAACGAAATGGTGTCCGGACAAGCGCTTGAAATGGGAGGTGGATTGTCGGCTGGGTTCACCTTGTCTTTGGTGCAAGCAACTATCCCTACTCCCACAAGAAATAAAACGAAAAATAAGTACTTAGTCATCTAATGTCTTCTAATTTTAAAATCTCTTGTAATACTAAATCCCAAACGAAATTGCCCCTTGGAGATACGTTCATTATTCTGAGCCAAATATTGAACGGTACCGAAGCCTCTCGCGTTGGTAAGAGATATACGGAAATTATGACCGTTTGTATTGAATTCCATTCCCAAAGCCAGAGAATTGGTTTCTGGAAGCTTCTGAACTTCGTCGGCGGCGGCATAAAATCCCTCGGCCATCAATCCGAAACTCTTGGTAACTTTTACATTTACTGCGGCTCCTATGGAAAACAATTGGTTCACATCCCAAGTATCTACGTAATTTCTGTGGGTTAGGGTTGGCAACAAGGCAAAAGAAAGTCGATCCGTCATTTTTCGCGTAATAACCATCTGGGTCCCGTACGAAAAACGATAAATATCCTTCGGAAAATTCAAAAAAGACTGTGTATCAGAAGACGGCTTCATGTAGGTATAGAACATCTCTTGAACGATTGCTAAAGAAACTGGGATTTTCTTTTCTGAATTCTGCTCCAGTAGTCTGAATTTGACAAAACCTTCCAAAAGTGCGTTGGCATACATTCCTCCTACCCCTTTGTTTCGCGCAACACCCAGCATAATGTTCTTGGTTAGCCCGTGTTCAAATGCAAAACGAATATCAGCTGCATTGTCAAATCCAAAGGCCGTTTGCGTACCTCCATTCACACCAAACATATCTCCAAATCGGTGCTCAATACGGTATTGCCAAACTCTTGGTGCCAACATTTCATTGGAGTGTGCATTGACAATTCTAGTCGACAAAAATGTTTCGGAAGCCTCTTGAGTCCTGCCAGACACACTTATCGACAGAGCAAGTAAAAGAAAAGAGTATTTAATCATTTGCGAGTTGTTTGATGTAAGCCACAAGATCGTTGATTTGCTCATCGCTCATTTTTTCCTTGGTAAACAGTGGCATGTATTGATTTCTACCGGCACGGGTATAGGTCCCATACCGCACAATCTGATAAATGGATTCATCGTTGTACTCCGTAAGGTTGCGTTCAAGCATTCGAGCTGTTAGGATGTCTTTGTCCAACTTGAGATGAGTCACTCTCCCTTGGAAGTGGCAATGCATGCACGATTTTTCGTACAAATACTCTCCATTCTTCACATTTCCACCCTCTCCATACTTGCGCTCCTCGCGCGGCATGGTTTTTAAAAAAGTAGCTCCCTCCGAACGAACGTATTTCTTTTGTAAAATGCCTAACAAAGACTGCTTTTCCTTGTCGTTAAGGGTAGCAAGATTATTAACCTGAGCTCTTTCAGAATCGCTCAACTGCAAATCGTTCATTTTTAACTCCAGCGTCTTGAAATAATGCAAAATGGACTCCACCTCCCAGTCTTCCAAAAACCGTCCCGCAGAGCAATACTTTGCACAAACTTGGATCGACTCTCTCAAGTCATCCTTGGCCTTTTCAATCAGCCCACCGTATTTCTTTTCATAGTCGCCCTGATACCAAGCAATTCGGTTATAAATCCCCCAAAAAGTGGAGGCAGGCAAATAGGCCGAATTTTGTTTCTGCGCATAGGTCAATCTTTCATCCGGAGAATTCGCTATTCCATCTTCTGCTTCTTTGGTAAGTGAGTGACAATCTGTGCAGACAAAATAAGGGGATATCAATTTGGAACCCAAAAGACCATTTTTCAGTTTGCCGTACTTCACCAACTCTTCACCTTGAGCGGCCAATTTTGCGTCTAATTCAGGAAGATGGTGTTTACTTTTTACCTCTCCCAATGCCAACAAAACAGACTCAAGAGTGGCCTCTTCGATTGCCTCGGTTTGCGTATCAGGTAAAAAACGAAAGGCCGAAAAAGTAAAACCAATTGCGGCACAAATAAAAAGAAGAATGTACTTCATATCAAATCACGTGGTGTGAATTTACCAAATTTAAACGCAAGCAAGACCTAAAAGGTTGAGCGCGTAGTGATTTATTTCTTTTTATGCCTTAGATTCGCAAGACGCGATGGAGAAAGAAAAACTACGAATAGAATACCGAAACAAAAGGTTAACTGTTTCCCCAGGTGAATTGGCCAAACAATCAGCTGAAATAGTTGAATTGACTCTAAAAACCTTTCAACTTACTGGCAAAACGGTTAGTCTTTTTCTTCCTATCGACAACAAAAGAGAGATCAACACCTACACCCTTTGGGAAAAAATTATGGCCATCGATGGATTTGTGGCCGTTCCTAAAGTCAACGAAACCAAAAATGATCTCAAGCACATTCTTTTACTAGATCATTCGCAATTAAAAACAAGTGCTTGGGGCATTCCTGAACCACAGCATGGCAAAGTAATTGCCGCCCATAAGATTGATTATGTTTTCGTTCCTCTGTTATGTTTTGATAACAAGGGTCACAGAGTGGGCTATGGAGGTGGTTTCTACGACCGCTTTTTGAAAAAGTGCCAACCAAGCTGTCGTTTCATTGGCCTTTCATTGTTCGAAGTTTTAGAAGAAGAAATAACCGATATTTTACCCACAGACATTCCTCTTCACGCCTGTATTACCCCAACCACCGTGTACCGTTTTTAACTTTGGCAGCATTTTTGAAACTTTAGGTCACAATTTTTCGTTGGTACAATAATGCGTTGGTTGATTCTAATCATATGGTTTTTAAGTACAAGCATCCTACTTCAACCCCGAGGTGTTGGTGTTTTTGGTGTTTGTGTTTCCTATCAAGCCACTGGAGACCTTTGTACCTATATCGCCTACCTGAGAAATGGCAGTTCTATAAGCATGCGCAGAACGCTTTTGCCAGACGAATTTGTGAAATACGCCTCTGGATATTGGCCGAGTCCGTATAATCCTACTCGAGAAAACCTTTTCAAAAAAAATGACCTATCTTGTTTGGTGATTTTTGATTCAACTAAATGGAAAGAATATCCGTTATGTTCACCGATGGATTCATTGTGGAAAATTAGATTCAGAGCTCACCCTTTTACAAAAAATGGGGAAAAAGGCTGGAGTAACTCCGAATTTCGTCCATCTCCCAATCAAGAAAAATATTTGTTCAAAGAATACGGAATTCGCAGTTTAGACCGCGATTATTTCGTTGATACCAATTTGTGGAAAATCTTGAGAAACGTCCAAGACCCTAATTGGATCACCTTATACCAAAACATCCCATGAAAATTTTAACTTTTTTATCTCTTTTTATCTTGTTCGCATGTTCCAATGAGAATACGCAACAATCTCCTTCTGAATCATTAACAATCCAAAAGGAGCCTGTTGAAGAAGCTTCAGATGCTACTTCCCGAGTTGAAGAAAACAATGAAACGAAACCGGGAGATCAAAAGGAGGAACAGATTATCCCAGAAGTTTTGAATGAGGGCATCAGAGAACCGAAACCAAAAAAAGAGAGCATGATTCAGGAAGAACCTGCTAATCCAGCAGGGAAACCACAAGTAGAATTAGTCAAAGAGACCAACACTCCTCCTCCACCCATGCCCGTTATGGATTTTTCGAAGGTTTATGGACAGATATTAAACGAGTATGTAAGTGCAGACGGAAAGGTTAATTACAAAGGTTTGCTGAGCAATAAAGAATGGTTGGGACAAGCAATATCACACTTTCAACAAGATTCACCCAATTCTTCTTGGAGTAAAAACAAAACCAAGGCTTATTGGATCAACGCCTACAACCTTTTCACTCTGAAATTGATAGTTGACCATTATCCTGTAAAATCCATTTTGGACATTTCGAACGGCAAACCGTGGGATGACCGCTTCATTGAAATAAACGGTAAAAAACTGAGTTTAAACGACATAGAAAACAACATACTCCGCAAAGATTTCAGTGATCCAAGAATTCATTTTGCAATAAATTGCGCCAGTATTTCTTGTCCCAAATTGTTGAATAAACCTTACACTGAATCCAATTTGAACACTTTGCTAGACACCCAGGCGAAACGCTATTTATTGGATAGTCAGCAAAATTACCTCTCGAAGGATAAATTGGAAATTGCCGAAATTTTCAATTGGTTCAAAGAAGACTTTAAGGTTGTAGGAGGAGTGACCGCCTTCATCGAAAAACAAACGGGTAAAGAGATTTCTGAAAAGGCAAAAATCACCTACAAGAAATACAATTGGAACCTGAATGAATAAAAAACGGCCCATCAATAGACAGGCCGCATTTCAATTTATCCTTTAAGGCTTATTCGCCAAATTTATCAATTACTTGTTGAGTAACTCCTGTGTTGGAGAATCCTCCATCGTGGAAAAGGTTTTGCATCGTAACATACTTGGTCAAATCACTGAACATAGAAATACAGTAATCTGCACATGCTACCGCGCTTGCGTTGCCCAATGGTGACATTTGTTCGGAGAAGTTAATGAACTCCGTAAAGCCTTTGATTCCTTGACCAGCCGTGGTTACAGTTGGTGATTGAGAAATGGTATTCACGCGAACTTTGCTCTTGATTCCGTAGTGGTAACCAAATGAACGTGTGATCGATTCCAACAACGATTTAGCGTCGGCCATATCGTTGTAATCAGGGAAGATTCTTTGTGCTGCGATATACGTAAGAGCAACCACTGAACCCCACTCGCTCAAGGCATCCATTTTGTAGCAAGTCGCCAAGGTTTTATGCAAAGAAATAGCAGAAACATCCATCGTTTGTTGGTAAAACTTATAATCGTTTTCTGTATAGTGTTTGCCTTTGCGGACATTTGGAGACATTCCAATGGAGTGAAGTACAAAGTCGATCTTACCACCCAAAATTTCCATTGATTTTGAAATCAAATTTTCTAAATCCTCCACACTCGTTGCATCTGCAGGGATAATTTGGCTTCCTGTTTTTTCAGCAAGACCGTTTATTTCTCCCATACGCATTGCAATTGGCGCGTTGGTCAAAACGAACTGAGCTCCTTCTTCGTGCGCTCTTTCTGCAACCTTCCATGCGATCGATTGCTCGTTAAGAGCCCCGAAAATAATTCCTCTTTTTCCTTTTAATAAATTGTTTGCCATCGTGTGCTTATTTGCTACAAAATTAGAATTTATAATGAATGCTTTCGTTTTCGATTGTGATCTTCAAACCATCATAAGCCAAGAAGACATGGTCGGGTAATTGAGCTTCAATATCTTGATGCTTGCCCAGAAGGTGAGAAATATGCGTAAGAAATGCCTTTTTCGGTTTCAAAATGGCGATCATTTCGAGTGCCTGTTCTAAGTTAAAATGCGATATGTGTTCTTCAATTCTCAGCGCATTTATAACCAATACATCTAAGTTTTTCAACTTTTCTCGTTCCTCCTCAGCAATGGTTTTGGCGTCGGTTATATAGGCAAAGGTCCCCAATCGAAACCCTAAGACTGGAAGTTTATAGTGCATGACCTCCACCGGCTGTAAATCATGCGAACCAATGGAAAAAGGGTCTAGGTAAATGGGATGCACCTCTACGGTTGGAATTCCCGGATATTTCACTCCATTAAAAACGTAAGAAAATTCCCTTTTCAACGCATCAATTACTCTCGGATGAGCATAAATGGGCATGTCTTTTTTTTGCGAAAAATTAAACGCTCTTATGTCGTCCATTCCAGCAACGTGATCTTTGTGTTCGTGGGTAAAAACAACTGCTTCCAAGGTCTTAACACCTTCACGCAACATCTGCTGCCGAAAATCAGGGCCTGAGTCAACGACCACGTTCTCCCCATTTTTACTCAACATAATGGAGGAACGCAAGCGCTTATCCCTTGGGTCGGTTGACTGACAAATTGCGCAATCGCAAGCAATTACAGGTACACCTTGGGAGGTACCCGACCCCAGAATTGTAACAGTAAGTTGATTTGTATTCTCCTTCATTGATCACTAAGTATCCAAGTCACAAAGATGGTTTTACTTGATAGGAAGTCCAAACCCATCATATCCAAACTTTACTTATTTAATGTAAAATTTACACATCCTTTCTTTTCAAGAAACCCCATAAAAGCAAGAACCATCCTGCAATCATCAAACTTCCACCCAAAGGGGTAATGGGTATTAAAAATCCGTAGGTCAATTGGTTCTTTTTGAGCAAAAGCAAGAGCAAAATCGAATAGGAAAAGAACAAAATGCCCCAAAATAATAAACGCATCCCCATATGACTCTTAAAGTTCAATTGTTGCTGAACCAAGGGCAAAACCAGCAAGGCCAAACCGTGAAATTGCATGTAATGGACCGCTGTTTTGAAGGACTCCATCTCACTTGCTTCCAACACATCCCGCAATGCATGTGCTCCGAAAGCACCTAATAGGATTGAGATTAAAATGTGTACAAAACCCGTTAGAGTATATTTATTTTCCATTTTCTCCTAATTCTAATGTATGTTTTAAAACAGCTGACCATCCCTTCCATTTACCAAAGTCGGAAATCGTCTCATTGTGCCAAAGAAAGACAAAATCTCCCCCGTATTTTTCAACTTCACGATACAATTCAGTCACCTTATTTTTTGCCTCCAACGGCGATAACTTCATGTATTCATTTAAACTACCATCCATGTACACAAACGGTTGCAATTGCAATGGTGTAACTTCATTTTTTCCTAGATCAAACCAAGAAATTTTCCGAGCCGTTCCAATACGAAAGCCAATTTCATCTGCAAAACCAAGGGAGTGATCCTCTTTAATTCCTGCTTTTAAAAAGGAGCGATAAGTACCCGGCAATTCCAAGCGTAAAAAATGCATACGGGCATGCTCAATGGAACTTTTTGTCGCTTCTTCTAAGTTTTTCTTTTCTTCTTGTATTTTATTTTTACCAAAATTGGACGCGAAACTAGGGTGCAAGCCCAATACAAGGTCTTCTTTGAGGAATGCTAGAATCTCTTGGACTTCACCAGATCGTATGGAAAGATTGTTATCCTTACCACCTGTGCTTTCTGTCAACCAAAATACATGGACCGGAAATTCCTTAGCTATAGCACGTATGAAAACATAAGTATCATAAGGATCTTTGGCAAAACCTAAGCTCCAGGCAATTCTCTTGATGAATCTATTCCCATCTAATCGTAAACCGTCTCGAGCCATCGACAAACAGTTCCGGAGAATTCCCTTTCCTTTAAAAGCATAAGCGTTATCAATGTCGAATGTCGGCACCAACTGTACGCTTTTTTCCTTCCGCCTTAAACTGAATCCGAAATGAGCTTCAATGTTTTCAATAATTCTTTCGGACCATCTATCGGCAATGGGTTGATGCAGCCATCCCTTCCTTTTAAGAATGCTCTCGCTGGCGGGAAAGCGTCCTAGGGAATCTCGTTGGCTTGAAAGGTACTGCTCATACTGTGTGAGCACGAAAAATATACTTCCAAAAAAATCAACTTCTCCATTCAACAGTGGGGCATCTGATGTGCCGTCCAATTTAACCGTCCGTATCTTATCTTCTTCAAGAAGTGTACTTGAAAACATGAGGGAGAATCTGCCGTCAACTGTGGGGTCTATTGAAATGAGACCTGGCAAGTTGAAAGTATCCTCCTCCAAACGCTCGCATATTCCATAGTTAATCCCTCTGGAGCCAAACACAAAGTCAAGCACATACTTCCATCGAGTAGTTAGGTTTCTATGGTAAAAATGAATCACTACAGATATTGAAGAATTTGTTGGCAGATAAACCTGCCTGCGTTTCCGTCTCCGAATAGTTCTGGAAATTCAAAATCAGTTTTCGCTTTAAAATCGGTATAAGCCTTTGCAATTTTTTCCGCATTAGCACCAACCAATCGCGCTGCCCCACAGTTCACAATTTCCACCCACTCTGTTGTGTCACGCATGATGATACATGGTTTTTTAAAGAAAAAGGCCTCTTTTTGTACCCCACCACTGTCGGTAACAATCATGGAAGCATTTTTCTCCAGATCAATCATATCCAAAAATCCTACCGGTTCAATGAAGTGAATCAATCCCTCTTTCTCTATATCCGCCATGGCACTCTTCAGATCTTGCGTTGCTTGCAAAAGCTTTTTGGTCCGCGGATGAAGCGGAATAACAATTGTATTTCCTTGTTCAGCAATGAACTTTAGCCCATTCAATATTCCCAATAAACGAGTTGGATCATCGGTGTTTTCTTGTCGATGGATGGTACCTAAAATATATCCGTCTTTCCATTGAGTAGAAAGTCGATTTTCACGATTCGAAACCACATTGGCAAAATGAAGTGAATTGTCAAGCATTACGTCTCCGCAGTGGAATACCATGGGTTGATTCAACTCAGCCGTCTTTCTTTGCTCTACATCGAATCCTTCTCTTTTCAAATTCTTAACCCCTTGTTGCGTAGGCGAAAAAAGCATAGAAGAAACATGATCACAGGTGATACGGTTAATTTCTTCGGGCATTCGTTTATCAAAAGAACGCAGGCCTGCCTCAACATGGATCACTGGAATATGAATTTTGGACGCGGCCAAACCTCCAGCTAAAGTTGAATTGGTGTCACCGTAAACCAACACTGCATCAGGTTTTTCCTTTTGAAAGATTTCTTCCAAACCACTTAGCATTTTGGCGGTCATATCTCCATGACTTCCGGAACCTACTGATAAATTAAAATCTGGTTTGGGAATTCCCATTTCTTGAAAAAAAACAGCCGACATGTTTTCATCATAATGTTGACCCGTGTGCACAATCTTTTCTTCAATGGTTTCCGAAAAGTCATTTTTAATTGCTCTTGAAATAGCCGAAGCTTTGATTATTTGAGGTCTGGCTCCAACTATCGTGATGATTTTTTTCATTTCTTAGGGAATAACTGCTATTTAAAGCACGCTAAGATAGCCATTATCAGTAATGATTAGATGATCCAAAACCTGTATATCCACGAGTCTTCCAAACTCAGTGAGGTTTTTGGTGAGTCGCACATCCTGTTCACTAGCTTTCAGGTTGCCCGAGGGATGATTATGGGCCAGAATTATACCTGACGCTTCCAGTTCCAAAGCTCGACGAAAAATCACCTTTCCATCGGCTACTGTACCAGACATTCCACCTATGGATATTTGCTCAATTGCTTTTACCCCATTAGCCCGATTCAGGTAAAGCGCATAGAATTCTTCGTGACTTAAATCTTCAAAGTAAGGTCTGAGCAATTCGTAAGCACTGTCAGGACCACTTATTTTCATGACTTTTCTTTCTTCGGCTGCTTTTCTTCTTCGACCCAATTCAAAACTGGCAAGTAAGGTTAATGCCTTGGCCTGCCCCACCCCATTGAATTTGGTAAGCGAAGACAAGGATAATTTGGTGAGTACCCCAAGATCGTTATCACAAGATTGCAAGATTTGTCCAGCCAGATCAACGGCCGTTTGTTTTTTGTTGCCACTCCCTAATAAAATGGCCAATAATTCAGTGTTGGTTAAAGCGTTTCGCCCCTTGGTGGCTAGTTTTTCGCGCGGACGGTCCTCTTCAGCCCACGTTTTCATAGTAGTTCTTTCCATGGTCTTCGTTTGTATGGAAATTACAAAAAAGCCCCTTAAAAAAGAAGATTAAAAAATCCTTCAGGTCTACAAAACTGAATAAAAGAAAGCGGGCAACCACATGGATACCATTACACCTATACTCACCAAAATAGTAACCCAATCCCATTCCGAAATAGAAGCTATGGCAAAAAACGGAAGGAGAATAGCAATGATGAAATAAGCTTTTTCGGTGCTAGACAATCCATTTGCCTCGCGAATAATTTCCCTGTGATTTCCTTCCATTGCCTTAACCGTTTGCTCTAGGTGAAGGTTGGAGCCAGATTGCCAATCCCCATTTCGTTGAAGCAAACTTTTTTCGATTCTTGGTTTATTAACCACCTTCTCTTTTCGTAAATCAACGAATTCAACCGCTTTTTTAATTGGGTCTACATTCTCATTTGTTTTTGATGCTTGTACATTGGTGAACACTTGAACCAATTCAGGTCTAACTTCAGGAACTTCCAACTTGTGTTCTTTTTCGGTATAGGAAAGGTTTTCCTTCAAGTCGTTGGATTTACTTCGTTGATACCTATCTTTTGAAAAGGTAATTCGGTTCGAACCACATGAAAGTAAAGTAAGTGTCATTACTACTGCGATGGCAATAGTAGTTTTAGGTGCCCGAAATTTCATTTAACCAATTTTCCTTAAAGTTAAAATTTTTTAATCCCTTGTCCAATTTTTAACACCCCTTCTAACATTTAGCTGTTCAGAATTTTACTTTGGCATCATCTTGGAAGCGCTGCTAGCCGTAATTTTGTATAAAATTTATTGGTCTATGAAAATCGTAAGTATTTCTCTTTCCTTAACTCTATTGTTTGGTTCTTGTGCACAAACTGAAAAATCGCCGAAGGAAATTAAACAAGCGGTAGCTGTTCAAAAGGATTTTCATCTTGACGACTTTTTAACGGATAACCAAGACTTAGACTCTGCGGTAAACACACTTTTTGCCACTTTGGATGACACAGCCATCGTTGCCCAATTGCTTATGCCTGCTGTTGGACGATATGGCGACGAAGAATCGACGATTGACGCCTTGGTGAAAAGTCGTAAAATTGGCGGACTTTTGCTGTTGAACGGTACGAAAACACAATGTACCAACTGGGTGAACAAGTACAACGGTTTGACCGACAGCTTATTGAATCTCCCCTTCTTGTATTCAGCAGATGCCGAGCCATCCCTTTTCAATCGAAAGATATCGGAAACAGAAAAAGTAAAAAAAGCTGCCGAACTGATGTCGATTGAGGATGTTGCTGAAGGAACGAAAATCATTTCCAAAGAATTAAACGCCATTGGTATCAACTACAATTTTTCACCAGTTGTGGACATGTCAAAAAATGGTACCGTAGGATACCGTGGTTTTGGTCAAAAACCAGAAAACATTGTTCCTTGGTCCAATGAATTCATCCAAATCACTCAAAACGCCAATATCATTGCTACTGCCAAGCATTTCCCTGGTCATGGTTTAGTAACTGGCGATACGCACAAAAGTTTGCAAGTAATTGATGGTGAATTGAAAGAATTGGGCACCTACCCACCGTTGATTGAAAGTGGCGTTTTATCAATAATGGTTGGTCACTTAGCCGTAATGAACAATGAGAAATACGCAACCAAGGGGGCACCAGCGACAACTTCAAAAACCATTGTTACGTACCTATTGAAAAAAGAATTGGGCTATAAAGGATTGATTGTGACAGATGCTATGAACATGGGCGGAGTGACCCAAGTTCCACAATGTGAAGTCGCTTCAGTGAAAGCGGGAGTTGACATCGTTTTGATGCCAAAAAACACCGCACAGGCCTTTACCGAGATCTTGACTCTTTACAGAACCAACGCTGAGTTCAAGGCCCGTGTGGATGAATCTGCGAAAAAAGTAATTCGCATGAAAGTTTGTTTGGGACTTTGTAAATCTCTCTAAGAGACGGTAATCTTCCCTGCTAATTCTTTGGCTTGTTCAACCAAGCTATCCGTGTCTTGTATTCCGTAAGCCAAAGCAACTCCCATTCTTCTGTATGGACGAGCATTTGGTTTACCGAACCAACGAAAATCTTGATTATTGATTTCGTGAATGAATTCTAAACCGTTTGCTTGAGGATGGCTTGCGATATCTTTGTCGGCTAAAACAACAGCAGACGCTCCGTTTCTTTCCAAGATCACTTCTGACATTGGAATTCCCAAAATCGCGCGAGCATGTAATTCAAACTCGTTCAAATTTTGTGTTCCAGCCAAGGTTACCATCCCTGTATCGTGTGGACGAGGAGACAATTCTGAGAAATAAGCTCCTTCCTGAGTAATGAAGAATTCGACACCCCAAATTCCTTCTCCACCGAGAGCCTTAGTAACTTTCGCTGCCATATCTTGTGCTTCAGCCAAATGTTCGGGTTGCATTTGCATCGGCTGCCAACTTTCTTGGTAATCACCTCTTTCTTGGCGGTGTCCGATTGGCGGACAAAATAAAGTTTCTCCGTTTTTCTGAGTAACCGTCAATAAGGTAATCTCGAAATCGAAATTGATAAATCCTTCAACGATGACTTCCATAATATCTCCTCGTGATCCAGCCACGGCGTAATCCCAGGCTTTTTGAATATCTGCCTCTTCTCGTATAACCGACTGACCTTTTCCTGAACTAGACATCAATGGTTTTACCACACATGGCATTCCTACAACTTCTACC
>JAOASF010000120.1 GCA_025210175.1 Crocinitomicaceae bacterium
GCGTGTATCAGTAGTGGTATTTAATGAATTTTCAACTGGTGATGACGATGATTTATCGAGTTTTCATTTGTATTACACGGCCACTGATGGAAGCCGAAAATCATTGATGAAGTTTGACCGTAATGCTGGTTTTGCTGGTCAACAATTCTTCATGGAATGTTATGGGCGTTATTTCTATCCAACAAACTTGGCAGCTGGTTTAACAACGAATAATGCAAGTAATACCTATGGAGGGAACCCAAGACCCACAACCAAATCTATTCAGGTGGAACGACTTGATGACGGAGGCGGATACTTTCGAGCTCAAATTTGGATCAATGATTTACCTAGCGATATCCGTTACAACAATGGTAGTATTCACATTGAAGCGGATATGCACTGGTATGATGACCATGGTGGATCTCCGGAAACAGATTATCACTTATGGGCTGTTGACTTAAATGTTCCAACCATATCAGCACCGGTTGGTTTAACAGCTACACAAAACAACTGTAACAATATTGCCGTAACCTGGAGTTACCCTTATCAAAACTGGCAATCAAATGTGACTTGTAGTAACTATGGAACTTATTCTGTAGATGTATATCGAGATAATGTAAAAATTGCATCGAAAGTTAGCGGGACTAGCTACAACGATACCGATCCGAATCTCCAGCCTGGGGTAGATTATACCTATACAGCTGTAATGAGGTGGAACGGCGCCCAAAACAATGTTTCAAAAGGGTTGCCGAGTAGTGTTTCGTCGAGTGTTGTCGGCAAGTTAAAAGCCAATCCGAATCAAGTACCAGACTTTCAAGCCTCTGACGGGGAGTGTGATGGAACAATCAATATATCTTGGGGATGGTATGAGCAAAACCCACAAAGTTTTGTGTTGAAGCGTGACAATGTGACGATTGCTACCTTGAATGGGGATGTTCGTTCGTATTCGCAATCGAGCCTTACAAGAGGTACAACGTATACGTATTCAATTACAGCAGTAAACAACTGTAATCGCTCGTCTGTTTCGGTTTCCAATACGGGTATTTCACCGGCAGATCCTAGTTTAGCGACGAATATTACAGCAGCTTACAATGTTTCCACTTCGGAGGTGGATGTCGAATGGAATGACAATGCTTTCAATGAAACAAAATACCAAGTGGTTCGTCAGGACGATTTGGGGAACACTGTTTTCTTCGACTTAAACGTTAATGACACCCTATTCCATGATGATGGGGTAAGTACTTGTCGAACTTATAACTATAAAATCAAAGTATTTTCAGGATGTGCCACTGGAGGTCTGATTTCTTCAACTTCAGCAAGTGCCATTGTTCCTCCTCCAAGTTTAAATGAAACATGGAATGATTCAACCAATCGTGTGACTGCCTCAAAAGGGTATTTTACCAACCGTATTGAATTGAGCTGGACAGCGGCAAATGCTCAAAACATGGATCAAATGAAGATCTATCGTAAGATTTTGGGTACAACTGATTCGGTATTGATCACCTCAGTCAATCCTTCATCTGGTTTCTATGTTGACCAAACTGCGGATGCGCGCGTATTTTATGAGTACACTCTTCGCGGAGAGAAAAATTGTAACGGTACCATTCTATATTCCAACTTGACAAAAGATGTTGGTTTCAGAAACCCAATGGGAACCATTTCCGGACATGTTGAATATTCTGGAGGAATTGCTGTGAAAGATGTACGAATCACTGCCGACCCCTCTTCGGGTGACGCGGGTAATTCCTTGAAATTTACAGGAGGTAAAGCGGAAACGGCCGATAAAGCATCTTTGGAAGTTACAAACAACCTTCGTTTGGACACATGGATTAACCCGATTAACCATACAGCGGGAGACGTCATTGTCAAAGCTGGATCGTACGATTTGAAAAAAGTAGGAAGTAATTATGTAATGTCGATCCATACTTCAACAAACGACTATTCTGCAAGCTTTTCTGAAACTTTGTTGCCGATTGGTTCCTGGAGACAAGTATCGGTGCAGTATGACAATGCAAAGATGATTGTTTTGGTGAACGGTGCTCAAGTTGCACAGGTTGCAGCTTCAGGAACGATTAAGGACACAACTACATCGTTGATCATTGCAGGTGGAGCACAACATTTCTATTTGGATGAGTTGCGTTTGATGGGAACCGCTGTTGATTCGGCAACAGCTGTTAGAGATTACGGTCGATACTTAAATGGAAATGAAACAGGTTTCAAAGTATCGTTGCACAATGATGAAGGAGTTGGTGATTATGCATACGACGTTTCTCGAGTTGGGAATGTTTACAATGCCAACCACTTCAAGCTTTCAGGTTCGTATGCATGGGATACCTATCGTCCATCATCGGCTGAATTGTCTTATGAAGCCTACACCAATGCTTTGGGTAATTATGTCATCTCTGGAATTCGATACAATGGCTTTGGTGATAATTATACTTTGACTCCAGCCTTCGGTGTTCATCAGTTCTCTCCAAACTCAAGATCATTGTATGTAGGAGATCAATCGCAAGTTTTCAATAACCAAGATTTCACAGACATTTCTTCATTCGAAGTTTCAGGTACGATTCGCTATGTTGTCCCAGGCGACACGAATATTAGCTGTTATGTAAAAGGGGCATCCTTAAAAATTGACGGTCAGCCGGTGATTAAAAATGGATTACCAGTAACATCTGACCCATCCGGTTTCTTCAGTATTCGCGTTCCAATAGGGGAACACATTGTTAGTACAGAAATGTTCGGGCATACTTTCCAAGATTCAGTATTCCCACCAACAGGAGCCTACAATTTCCAAGCACCTGTTACAGGAATTGAATTTACAGATACTACCTATAGACTGGTAGTTGGACGCGTAGTCGGAGGTTCTATCGAAGCTGAAAAGGCTCCAGGAATGGGCCGTTCGAAAAACAACTTAGGTGTTGCAAAAATTCGTTTCGCTACACCGATTGCCGGCGTTGCTTGTTATGCTAAAACGGTTTACACCGATCCGGTGACCGGAGAGTACCAAGTAAAACTTCCACCTCTTCAATACAAGGTAGATACAGTATACGTTCAAAACAATATCAATGTGATCAACCCTTCGAGTTTAACGAATGGAACGGCTACTATCAACTTGAGCAATTTCTCTCAGCCAACCATTGAAAAGGATAGTCTCTTTGATGCAAATGGCGGATTGGTAAGCGTGGACTCAATTGAGTACACGAAAGAATTGAATTTCGTTTACCGCGTAGACCCAACCATCAACTTTACGGATACTCTTGGGAACAAATTCATCGGTGAGAAATATTTGAAATACGGTGGAGATTCCATTCCAACATTGGCAACTCCAACAACATGGGGTCCATTTGTTTGGCCGGTATTTAAGCAAGGAGTTCGTTACCACGGTGATGCTCACGCCTCTGAAATTTACACGAATGCAGATAGTGGAATTAAGGATACCGTTCGTTTAACAGGAACCGTATTGTTCACCAACGAAATGGTAAATGGTTCTGACCCATTGGCAAGTGTTCAATTGGTAAATGGTAAAGCGCGTTATTCGTTTATCGCTGGTGATCCCAATAATGCCACAGGAAGTATATCTGATTTTGATTACACTTCTCAAATGCAAATGACGGTTGTACCCGATGGTCGCCCGTCCAAAAACTGGGAACCAAACACTGCCTACTCGAATAAGGTTTCCCGAGGAATAATTCTGTGTTCGAAAATTACCGGATCAGGGGTGGCAACTTTAGGGCCGGAACGTGTAGATTACATTCTACGTGACCCGGCTGGATCTGGTTCTTTTGCAACATGGTCAACCGGTTCTTCTACTTCAAAATCACACTCGTTTTCAACCAATACGTCCGGCTCCATTTCGACTTCGGCGGAAATCAAAGTAGGTTTTGAGCAAAGTGTGGGTATTGGTGTGCAAGTGCCTGTCCAGGTGGAAGCATCTGCTTCCTTGGGACTTTCGGCAAGTATTACATCGGCAACTGATGGAACCTACACGGAAACGGTGACCACTATGAGCACAGTATCCACAAGAGACGATGCCGATAATGTAGGAGCTGAGGCAGATATTTTCATTGGTCGTTCAAGAAACTGGTTGGTTGGACCAACATCGAATATTGAATTGATTGATTCTGCAGCTTGTACCAACGGAGCGTCGGCTTGTTTTGGTCCCTACATTCAAGGTAAGCGAATGGCGAAAAAGTTAGGTTATGCGATTCAGCCTTCTTCGGTGAAAACACGTTTTTCTTATACGCAAGAAGAAATCGAAACGGGGGGCATTCCTACATTGGAAGCATTGCGTGCGACGAAATTAGTTGCGCCTCTATACACCAATGTATTGCCAAGTTCAGACCCAAGATATGGGGCAAACAACGACGATCCGATTTTCGGTGTTATGGCCTCAACGACTACGCCGTACATCTACGAAGATGCTGATTTAACTGGTCCTTCTTATACCTTCAATGGTTCGGCTTCTGACAATGACTCGGTTCGTATTTTGAATCAACAAATTGCACTTTGGAAACAAGCTTTGGCTCGAAATGAAAGAGAAAAGTACAAGGCGATA
>JAOASF010000121.1 GCA_025210175.1 Crocinitomicaceae bacterium
CCTCCAATCGGACCAGCTCTTGGTGCGAAAGGTGTGAACATCATGGAGTTCTGTAAGCAGTTTAATGCGAGAACCCAAGATCGTCCTGGAAAGGTATTACCATGTGTTATCACTGTTTATGGTGATAAATCATTTGACTTCGTAATCAAAACTCCTCCAGCAGCTGTTCAAATCATCGAGCAAACGAAAATCAAGAAAGGTTCTTCTGAGCCTAACCGCGTTAAAGTGGGAAATATTTCTTGGGATCAAGTGCGCACGATTGCTGAGGACAAGTTGCCAGACTTGAATTGTTTTACCGTAGATTCTGCCATGAAAATGGTAGCAGGTACTGCAAGAAGTATGGGGGTAACAGTTAAAGGTGGAACTGAACCAAAATCAAATTAATTGTTAAGTCATGGGTAGAATTTCTAAGAAAAGAAAAGAAGCGTTGTCAAAGATTGATTTGGCAAAAGCTTACACATTGGCGGAAGCATGTGATTTGGTGAAGAACATCTCCACTACAAAATTTGATGCTTCGGTTGATGTATCTGTTCGTTTGGGGGTTGATCCTCGTAAAGCGAATCAAATGGTACGTGGTACAGTTGCCTTGCCTCACGGTACAGGTAAAGATGTACGTGTTTTGGTTTTGTGTACTCCTGATAAAGAAGAGGAAGCAAAAGCTGCAGGTGCAGACCACGTTGGTTTGGATGAATACATCGATAAAATCAAAGGTGGTTGGACTGATATCGACGTAATTATTACAACTCCATCTTGTATGGGTAAAGTAGGAGCCTTGGGTCGCGTTTTGGGACCAAGAGGTTTGATGCCGAACCCGAAGACTGGAACTGTAACAATGGAAGTTGGTAAAGCAGTTACTGAGGTAAAAGCTGGTAAGATTGATTTCCGTGTTGACAAATACGGTATCGTTCACTCAGCAATTGGTAAAGTGAGCTTCGAAGGAGGTAAAATCAAAGACAATGCGAATGAATTGATTCAGACATTGATCAAGATGAAACCATCTTCAGCGAAGGGAACTTACATCAAGAGTGTTTACCTAAGTTCAACAATGAGTCCGAGTATTCAAATTGATGCTAAATCATTAGTAGCTTAAAACTGAGTTATCATGACAAAAGAAGAAAAAGCGAAATACATTAGCGATTTAGCGGCAGAATTAACGGAATCAAATATCTTCTATTTAGCAGATACAGGCGAGTTGACTGTAGATACAGTGAACGCACTTCGCAGAAAATGTTTCCACGCAAACATCCGCATGAGAGTAGTGAAAAACACACTTCTTGTAAAAGCGATGGATCAAGTGGAAGGAAAAGATTTTGGAAACTTGAGAGAAGTTCTTTCTGGTCCTACATCTATCATGTTCGCCGAAGTAGGTAATGTACCTGCGAAATTGATCAAAGATTTCCGTAAGAAAAGTGATAAGCCAATCTTGAAAGGTGCTTACATTGAAGAAGCTGTGTTTGTTGGTGACAACCAATTGGAGGCACTATCTTCTATCAAGAGCAAAGAAGAAGTATTGGGCGAAATCATTGGATTACTTCAAAGTCCTGCGAAGAATGTTATTAGCGGGCTTAAAAATTCTGGCGGCAAGATCGCAGGAATCCTTAAAACGCTCGAAAACCGAGCATAGTAAATTATTATTTTATTACGAACCCTTTTTAAATTAAATAAAAATGGCTGATTTGAAGCAAATTGCAGAAACACTAGTTAACTTGACTGTTAAAGAAGTTAACGAATTGGCAACTATCCTTAAAGACGAATACGGTATCGAGCCGGCAGCAGCTGCAGTAGCAGTAGCAGCAGCAGGTGGAGGTGACGCAGCAGCAGCAGAAGAGAAAACTGCTTTTGACGTGATCTTGAAGTCTGGTGGAGGTAACAAACTTGCCGTTGTTAAGTTGGTTAAAGAATTGACTGGTAACGGTTTGAAAGAGTCTAAAGACATCGTTGATGGAGCACCTGCTACTTTGAAAGAAGGTGTATCTAAAGACGAAGCTGAAGGACTTAAAAAGTCTCTAGAAGAGGCTGGAGCAGAGGTTGAAATTAAATAATCCTGATACTTCAAAATAGGAGAGGCGTCTCGGCTAAGCCGAGGTGCCTATTCCTGTTTTTAGAACTTAGTTCTGTTTTTTTCGCTCATTTTTTTATCAAAATCTTAGGATCTTGGCAACATCATTAAACACTTCGACACGAATAAACTTTGCATCTAGCAAAAGTCAATTCGAGTATCCAGACTTTTTGGATATTCAAATCAAGTCCTTCCAGGAATTTTTCCAGTTGGAAACAACCCCAGAGAATCGTGAAAGCGAAGGTCTATTCAAGGTATTCTCTGAAAACTTCCCTATTTCTGATACGAGAAATCAATTCGTATTGGAATTCTTGGATTACTTTATTGATCCGCCACGTTACACCATCGAAGAGTGTATTGACCGTGGATTGACGTATAGTGTTCCATTAAAGGCAAAACTGAAATTATATTGTACCGACCCTGAGCACGAGGATTTCGAAACCATCGTACAGGACGTTTACTTGGGTACAATTCCATATATGACTCCGAAAGGATCATTCGTGGTGAACGGTGCTGAGAGAGTTATCGTTTCTCAGTTGCACAGATCACCGGGTGTATTCTTCGGTCAAAGCCGTCACGCTAACGGTACCAAATTGTATTCTGCTCGTGTAATTCCTTTCAAGGGATCTTGGATCGAATTCGCTACAGATATCAACAGTGTAATGTACGCTTACATTGATCGTAAGAAGAAGTTACCTGTTACCACTTTGTTCCGTGCCATTGGTTATGAAAGTGACAAGGACATCCTTGAAATTTTCGGCTTGGCGGATGAAGTAAAAGCTACAAAACAAAACCTGAAAAAATTAGTAGGTCGTGTTCTCGCTGCTCGTGTATTGAAAACATGGGTAGAAGATTTCGTTGATGAAGATACTGGCGAAGTGGTATCTATTGAGCGAAACGAAATTCTTCTTGACCGTGAAACAGTTATCGAAGAGGCACACATTGACTTAATTGTTGACTCAGGTGTGAAAAATATTATCCTTCACAAAGAAGACGTAAACAGTGCTGATTACACAATCATCTACAATACGCTTCAAAAGGATACATCTAACTCAGAGAAAGAAGCAGTAGAACACATCTACCGCCAGTTGCGTAACGCTGAACCACCAGATTACGAAACAGCGAAGAATGTTTTCGAAAAATTGTTCTTCTCAGATACACGTTATGACTTAGGAGAAGTAGGTCGTTTCCGTTTGAACAAGAAATTGGGAATCGACGATACGGAAGAGTCTCGTGTATTGACAAAGCATGACATTATTTCCATCATCAAGTACTTGATCGAGTTGATCAACTCGAAAGCGGATGTGGATGATATCGACCACTTGTCTAACCGTCGCGTTCGTACGGTAGGCGAGCAGTTGTACTCTCAGTTTGGTGTTGGTTTGGCTCGTATGGCACGTACGATTCGTGAGCGTATGAACGTTCGTGATAACGAGGTCTTTACACCAATCGATTTGATCAATGCGAAGACTTTGTCTTCGGTTATCAATTCGTTCTTCGGAACCAACCAGCTATCTCAGTTCATGGATCAAACGAATCCACTTTCTGAGGTTACACACAAAAGACGTTTGTCTGCCCTAGGACCTGGTGGTCTTTCTCGTGAAAGAGCAGGTTTCGAGGTTCGTGACGTTCACTACACGCACTACGGTCGTTTGTGTACGATTGAAACTCCTGAGGGACCAAACATTGGTTTGATTTCTTCTTTGTGTGTATTCGCGAAGGTGAACAAACTTGGTTTCATTGAAACGCCATACCGCGAGGTTGCGAACGGTAAAGTTGCTTTGGATAAAGAGCCAATCTACTTGTCTGCTGAAGAAGAAGATGAGAAAATGATTGCTCAGGCCAATGCAAAATTGAACGACAAGGGAGAATTTATCACGGATGTGGTGAAGGCTCGTTACGAAGGTGACTTCCCTGTAGTTCAACCAGGAGAATTGAATTTGATGGACGTTGGAGCGAACCAAATTGCTTCCATCGCCGCTTCTTCTATTCCGTTCTTGGAGCACGATGATGCTAACCGTGCATTGATGGGATCGAACATGCAGCGTCAGGCAGTTCCATTGTTGAAACCGCAGTCTCCGATTGTAGGTACAGGAATTGAGCGTTTGGTTGCACGTGATTCTCGTGTATTGGTAAATGCAGAAGGAAAAGGTACAGTTGAGTACGTAGATGCGAATGAAATAGTTATCCGTTACGACTGGACCAAAGAAGATAAATTGGTAAGCTTCGAAACAGAAGTGAAGCGTTACCCATTGACGAAGTTTGCGAAGACCAACCAAGGTACTTGTATCAACTTGAAGCCAATCGTTAAGAAAGGTGACTCAGTTGAAAAAGGAATGGTTCTTTGTGAGGGTTATGCAACTCAACAAGGAGAATTGGCTCTTGGTCAAAACTTGAAAGTAGCCTTCATGCCATGGAAAGGTTACAACTTCGAGGATGCGATCGTAATTTCTGAGAAAGTTGTTCGTGAGGACATCTTTACATCGATCCACATCGATGAGTACTCGTTGGAAGTTCGTGAGACGAAAAGAGGTATGGAAGAATTGACTTCTGATATCCCGAACGTTTCTGAGGATGCAACGAAAGACTTGGATGAAAACGGTTTGATCCGTATCGGAGCTGAAATTAAAGAAGGTGATATCTTGATCGGTAAGATCACACCAAAAGGAGAAACAGATCCTTCACCAGAAGAGAAATTGCTACGTGCAATCTTCGGTGATAAAGCAGGTGATGTGAAGGATGCTTCATTGAAAGCAGGTCCATCTCTACGCGGTGTAGTTATCGAGAAAAAATTGTTCTCAAGAGCGATTAAAGACCGTAAGTCAAAAGCACAAGACAAACCAGTTTTGGAGACTTTGGATGACGAGTACGAAAAGGATATCGCGAAGTTGAAAGAAGTATTGGCTTCTAAATTGATGGAGATCTTGGGTGATACAAAATCAGCTGGGGTATTCAACAACTTCAAAGAAGAAATCATCAAGAAAGGAACAAAGTTCACAGCGAAGAACTTGGTTTCTATCGACTATAGCATCGTTAATCCAACCAACTGGACAGCTGACGAGAAAATCAACAAATTGATTGGACGAGTTATTCACAACTTCAACATCAAGGCGAATGATTTATTGGGTACTTACAAACGCAAGAAATTCCACATTTCAGTTGGAGACGAATTGCCAGCAGGTATCATCAAATTGGCGAAAGTATACGTTGCTAAGAAACGTAAATTGAAAGTAGGTGATAAGATGGCGGGTCGTCACGGTAACAAAGGTATCGTAGCGAACATCGTTCGTGCTGAAGACATGCCATTCTTGGAAGACGGAACACCAGTGGATATCGTATTGAACCCACTAGGGGTACCATCTCGTATGAACCTTGGACAGATTTACGAAACAGTTCTTGGATGGGCTGGAGAGAAAATGGGCGTGAAATTCGCGACTCCTATCTTCGACGGTGCTCACCCATCAGAGATTGATGATTGGACTGCTAAAGCTGGCGTTCCTACATCTGGTAAGTCTTACTTATACGATGGAGGTACTGGGGAGCGTTTCCACCAACCAGCAACAGTAGGTGTGATCTACATGTTGAAACTTTCTCACATGGTAGACGACAAAATGCACGCTCGATCAATCGGCCCTTACTCATTGATTACGCAGCAGCCATTAGGTGGGAAAGCACAGTTCGGTGGTCAGCGTTTTGGTGAGATGGAGGTTTGGGCATTGGAAGCATTTGGTGCGGCTAATATTCTACAAGAAATCTTGACAGTTAAATCCGATGACGTTATGGGACGTGCAAAAGCGTACGAAGCAATCGTTAAAGGAGACAACATTCCTGAGCCAGGTATTCCTGAGTCGTTCAACGTATTGTTGCACGAATTGAGAGGATTGTGTTTGAATGTCTCTATGGATTAATTGAATTTGTTGAATTTGAAGAAAAAGTAAGAAAATGGCTTACAGAAAAGAAATACCAAGCAAACAAAGTAGCTTCAACAAGATTACGATCTCGTTGGCTTCTCCAGAAATGATTTTGGAGCAGTCTTCGGGTGAAGTTTTGAAGCCGGAAACAATCAACTATCGTACGTACAAGCCTGAGAGAGATGGTTTGTTCTGCGAGCGTATTTTCGGGCCTGTAAAGGACTACGAATGTCACTGTGGTAAGTATAAAAGAATTCGTTACAAAGGCATCGTATGTGATCGCTGTGGTGTTGAAGTAACGGAGAAAAAAGTTCGTCGTGAGCGCATGGGACACATCTCTTTGGTGGTTCCAGTAGCACATATCTGGTATTTCCGTTCGTTGCCAAATAAAATTGGTTACCTACTTGGATTGCCGACGAAGAAGTTGGATCAAATCATCTATTACGAGCGTTACGTAGTTGTTCAATCAGGAATTGCTACTGGTGCAGATGGATCCGAATTGAAAAGAATGGATTTCTTGACAGAAGAAGAATACCTAGATATCTTGGATACTCTTCCGAAAGAAAATCAATATTTGGAGGATACAGATCCAAACAAATTCATCGCGAAAATGGGTGCAGAGGCTTTGCACGACCTATTGTCGACTATGGATTTGGATCAAGTATCATACGACTTGCGTCACCAAGCAAACACAGAAACTTCAGTTCAACGTAAGAACGAAGCATTGAAGCGTTTGCAGGTGGTAGAGAGCATGCGTGAATCTCTTGGACGTATCGAAAACCGTCCTGAGTGGATGATCGTTAAAGTTGTTCCAGTTATTCCACCAGAATTGCGTCCACTAGTTCCACTAGATGGAGGACGTTTCGCAACATCGGATTTGAATGACCTTTACCGTCGTGTGATTATCCGTAACAACCGTTTGAAGCGATTGATCGAAATCAAAGCTCCGGAGGTAATCTTGCGTAACGAGAAGCGTATGCTTCAAGAATCTGTGGATTCATTGTTCGATAACTCAAGAAAAGCATCAGCAGTTAAGACAGAATCAAACCGTCCTTTGAAATCTCTTTCTGATTCATTGAAAGGTAAGCAAGGTCGTTTCCGTCAAAACTTGTTGGGTAAACGTGTTGACTATTCAGCTCGTTCGGTAATTGTCGTTGGTCCAGATTTGAAATTGCACGAATGTGGTCTTCCAAAAGACATGGCGGCTGAGCTTTACAAACCGTTTATTATTCGCAAGATGATTGAGCGCGGTATCGTTAAGACCGTGAAATCAGCGAAGAAAATTGTAGATAGAAAAGAGCCAGTAGTTTGGGATATTTTGGAGAACGTATTGAAAGGACATCCAGTTCTTTTGAACCGTGCTCCTACACTTCACCGTTTGGGTATTCAGTCCTTCCAGCCTAAGCTGATTGAAGGTAAGGCGATCCAGTTACACCCGTTGGTGTGTACGGCCTTTAACGCGGATTTTGATGGAGACCAGATGGCTGTTCAC
>JAOASF010000122.1 GCA_025210175.1 Crocinitomicaceae bacterium
CTTACCAGCTGGCACCAAAAGAGATGCGGCCTTTTCTGCATACTTCATTCTTAAACTTGGATTCAAAGCGCAGAATAAGGTTTGTTCCAATATCAGATCAAATGATTCTTTCAACTCAAAAAAATCGGTCGAAAGCCACTGACTTTCTGGGAAATCTGGATGCTTAGCTAAAAAGCGTTGTTTTGGCGCCTCGGCAAAATCCAGCAAGTATACATTCTTGAATCCTTTTTCCCAGAGATAAGAACCTTCATAGGCGTTTCCACACCCAGGAATGAGAATTCTCAAATCTTTGTTGCGCAGTTGATCGATGTATTCTTGAATCGGACGTGATACGGAACCTATATCCCATCCAGTTTGTTGATTCGTGTAGCGTTCCTGCCAGTAATCAACATTTAGGTTATTTTCCACCATTCGCTTTTAGATCCTTGATACAATTTTCGTCGAAAGTTGGTATAGGCGTGTTTCCCACCAAATTGCTGAGCATATCGCCAGTTTCTGCTTCCCAATACATCAAACAATTTTCGTTGTCGCAATGCGCACCGTGTTCGGTATCTTGGTGGAAGTTTTGCATGGGTGTACCTACATTTACTAAGCCCATGATGTGCACAAATTCGTGGTTGATCACCGTAGTTTCAACCTTGGCCAAGTCGGGCTGCATGAACCCACCTGTATTGTCCTTCAATGTTTTTTCGAAAATTACCATGCTCGTATTGTAGTAAGCTATCCCAAGAACACTGGAATTATTCGTGTTTTCTGAATATTCACCGTCCAAAAACAAGAAATAAGTAGCTATTTCCTTTTTACTGGTAAAGGCTGTGCGGTTGTCGTTTTCAATCTTGCGAATGTCGTCCATCGAATAAGATGAATAACCGAGCGCATCAATTTCTGTATACACGAATGTGATTCCGCCTGGCTTGTTCAAGCGTGAGGTTAGCATTTGACGCAAATTTTCAATTGCTGACTCAGTCGGACGAAAGCCTTTCATGTACTGAATTTCAACCAACAGTTTTTCATAATTTGAGGAACTCAATAGATCATTGGCAGAATCGCCAGTAGAATTTCTGTGGTTCTTTTCAACCTTTATTTTCGAGTCTTTTTTACAAGCCTCGGTGGTCAATAAGGTCGCTGCAATTAAAAATAAGGATAGGACAATTCTTTTCATGAAATCAGTAATTATGCTCTAATTTACTAATAACGGAATTGAAAAGAGCCTTATTGTTTTTGAATTTTTAGACGAATGAACTCACCGTTTTCCGATTCTAGTAAGAGATAATAGTAACCTGCTGGAAGATCACCCGTTGGAATGCTGCTCAGATTGGGACGCAACTCTCCTTGTTTCAACAGCATGCCTTGCATATTCAACCACCGAAAGCGATAGGTGTCATCTATTTGAATATCAAACTTTTCATTGCACGGATTGGTGTAGGCCAATGTAGAAAGTGATCGTGATTCAAGTCCTACTTCTTCCTGTTGGTAAATTATCCCCAAGGCATCCAAATCAAATCCTCCAGATTCAAAATTGGTTGGCCATGGATCGTTGATTATGCGTCCCTGAGAATCGTAGCTTGCATAGTTGGCGTCTATACTACCAATCACATCGATGATTCTAACAAAGTGGATGTGATCCAGGTCCAATTCCGCAATACTGTCTAAATCACTCAAGTCGAATGGAGTACCGTAACCCTGACGGTATTTGCCAGCGAGATTGTGGACGTAACGGGTATCGGTGTAACTCGCATTGCTGCTTTGTGTGTTGGTAGGCGTTTCGCTGTAAGCTGGAAATCGAAAATAACTAATACCATCATTGCTCACCTCCACAAAGGCCAACTCCAGGTAGTTGTTCGCAAAACCATTTTCAAAAACAGCAAAATCGGGTCCTGGCCCATTTTTTATTGCCTTCGATAGGTAATAGATAGCCTCTCCACCATCCCCTAAAGAGACCACCGTAAGTCCATCTCCCTCAGCTTTACCCAAGGCATAAGCTGACAATCCATAACTAGCCCGACCTTGCGTCGTATCTGAGATTTGCTTCCAGCCTGGTTGAATACTCACATTATCCGCCCAACTAATGAAAACGCTGGAATCCTTGTGTATGGCCGTTGAACCAGGCTCTCCCGGATTTGGGGCATACGTTTGCGCAAAACAAGAAAAAGTAAGCAGGGAAATAAAAAAGCTACGGTACATGATAATAGATTGCTGTTGGGATGATTTGTGTTTCAAAAGAAGCTAGAAAATCACCTTGTAAATTGTATGTTCGAATTAAGCCTGTGTTGACATACCCCCGAGCATCGAAGGTATAAACCAATTCATCGTTGGAGGAATATTGAACACCGTAAAAGGTGGTGTAATCGGTCAAAGAAAGAAAGGACTGAGGACTAAAGCTTAGCTCTGGCTGAAAAAGTGCCAGTTGTTTGTTGCCACTACCTTCGTAACACACAAGCATTTGACCCTTCATTTTTTCAATCGCCGAAACCTTGTCTGCATAAAAGTAGACTTGATCGGAACTTGGGTCGTAGTATTTCAATTGACTCGATACGGAAGCATAATCTCCTCGAGCAATTACAAAAATTCGCCCGTTGTCGGCAGCTACAACTTGCCCCGGATTAGGCCCCACCACCAACTTCCTTTCGCTCCATGTTTGCAGATCGATGATACTCATTGTAGAATCGACGTTCGGAAAATTTAATCCACCTGAGTTGGCGACGTATGCTTGATTTTGAAAAATAGAAATTCCTTCTGGGTTGGCTCCTACCTTCACTCTACGCTGGAGTTGCAAGTGATTGGTATCGTAAACGTCAACATATCCGTCATAGCATGTAACCAAGACCAAATCTTCATAAAAAGCGAGAAAACGTGGTTGCTTTGGACCATTAGCAGTGGTCATGGAGATCTGTTTCACACTTTTTCCTGATTTCAAATCCAGAACTTCAAGGGTACTGGAAACATTGACCACGATGTACAACTTCTCGCCATATGCCTTCATATCGTTGCCTGTATCTCCCAATGGACGACCGAGCACTTGTTCGAAATAGTTATAGGAGCTTCCATTTTTTGGAAAAAATTGTAAAGTGGCGTTGTTGTGCTGAAACAAACCTTCGTTTAACACAAACATTCCTTCTTCCAAGCTAGATGTAGGATTTTTCTGTCCCACTTCGTCAATGGGGTATTTTCGACAAGCCACCAAAATGAGAGCGACGATTAGCAGGATCTTAAAGCGCATAACTCACACTGATTAAATAGTTTCTGCCAGGCATAGGGTAACTTCTCACGAAATAATACGATTCGTTGAATAGATTCTTCACGCTGGCTTGCACTCGAATAAAATGACCATTACTTGTTTTGAACTTGTGGAATATGGAAAGGTCCAGAAAGTCAAACGACGGTAAAAAATTGGCATGTGTGTTTTGGTTTAATGCATAGCGGAAATCCGACCAGAAATAATCGATTCTTAATCCACTAGCCTTAAAACGCAAGGCTGCATCGGCTGTAATGGTTTGAAAAGGTACATAGGCGATTTGTTGGCCAAAATTGACACTTTCTCTATCAGCATCTAAGGCCAACTGGTTGTTATACCCCCCTTTCACTTCGAGTCGCCATTTCGCATTTTCGCTCAGTAACCATTGATAATCCAATCGAAGTTCATCTCCGAAAGCGTGCACTTCACCCACATTCAAAATTGTCCATTGAAACAAATTTTTATTGGGGGTAGCCACCAACTTATTCCAAACCTTATTCCAATAGATTCCTGCTTGAAGGTTCAGGCTATGTCTTTGGCCTTGCCATTTTCGAGAAATGTCTAATGAATTTTGAAAGGCTTGTTCATTTTTTAGATTCGTATTGAAAGTGGAACCAAAGTACAACTCAGCAAAACTGGGCAAGCGATTGGTTACACAAGACTGAAGAAACATCGTCCACAATCCATTTTTTGACTGAATAGAATACTGGATTGCCCCAACCGGTAGTGGATTCATACGGTTATTCACCCTTCTCTCATGAACGAGCTGACTTCCTGCCTTCAACGCGAACCTAGATCGGTCTCCCCTTCCTTCTAACTGAACAAAAAAGGGTATTTGCATTCGGTCAATCCCAGACATTTTTAATATAGAATCGGCAGAAAAGCGGTTGGAGCGATGAAGTTGATCGTATTTTACTTCGATTCCGTAATGCAGGCTCCATTTTTCCTGAATATTTTGCTCCTTCACCCAACCTCCATTGGCAGTGTAGAGTTCGTAGTTATTCTGAAGATACCCAAAGGTATTTTGGTAGTTGTAATCCGTATAACTCAGTGTATTGTTCACCAATGAAAAGTACACACGGAATTTTTTATCGATTGCAACCTTTTGAAAATCGTAGTTCACTTGAAAAGTGGCTTGGGTTAGATGTTCACTGGGGTATACTCCATACAGAATTACCGCACTCGGCAAACCTTGATCGATCTCCTGATGGCAAAAACTCCATCTGTGCCTTTTGCTCGAATCCGGAAAAAATTGGAAGTTTAACCCATAGGAAAGGTTGGTCAATTGATTGTTTTGTCGAACCCCTGTATAGGGAAAGTCCCCGAAATGAAGGACATAAGGGTAATCTCCCTCAAAGTGTAAGTAACGCGCATTTACACCGTAAGCAAGTCGTTTCACTTTCTGACTCACGGCAAAATAAGGTTCAATTTGACCAAAGGACCCCAATTTTAGTTGAGCTTGCAGGTTTAATTTTTCGTTGTCAATTTCATTGAAGCGAGTAGTTAGCATCAAATTAGTAGCTGCAATTTGTGCCGAAACAGGCAGTAGGTCTTTGCGCGAAGAGCTGCCAAAGGCAATTTGATCCAAATTTGCAGCCATATGGTTGCCCAGATTTACTTGCCCGACCTGTGCATTCGATAGAACAAAACCATCCTCCAAAACCGTATTGTGTTCACTTCCTATTCCTCGATAAGAAAAGGTTTTTAATCCCCCCAGACCACCGTAATTTTTAAGGGAAATACCAGGAATTTTTGTCAAAGCATCCCCAACATCGGTGGGTTGCAATTCATCCAATTCCTTTTTGTCAAAAACAATTTTTTCGGAAAGAGGATCTTTCTTTTGGGAGGCTTTTACTTCCTCCATGGTCTGTTCACGTCCTTGCCCATGAACAAATCCATGAGCAAGGAAGAACAATACTATGAACAGACGAATCAGCACTATTTCAACAACTGAATTTGAGCTGTTTGTGAAGCAGATATAGCTTGAAGAATATAGGCACCTGGCTTCAAGTCAGCTACATTTAAAACTGCATTATTAGCCTGATGTATCTCTTTGATTATCTGACCATTTATAGAAATCAATTGAACCAAATCAAAGTTTCCTGGAATCACCAATTCATCTTGCATTGGATTCGGATAGGCCGCCAGTTTCAACTCGGTTTCTGCCAAACTTGCCGGCGCCAAAATTCGAACATCGTCGATGGCTACATAAGCAGGTGTGTTCATTCCAAACATACCCACATCTGAACTTTCAAATCCAATTCCAATTTTCGCCAGCGTACCAGTTGTTCCGTTCAAAGAAGTCAGGTCTACATAATCCCAATCGTCAACGATATAGTCCTGTGCATCATCGGCAAATCTATAATCCGCCAAGAAATATTCCACTTGAGCAATTGTATCACCCGTTGTAGAAATCCCTGTAAAAATCACTTTAAAAAAGTCTTCACCATTCGTACCATCAGAAACTCCTGAAGCATTTACCGTGTCTCCAAACTTCTTTCCATAGGCATCACCGTTTAACATAGAAAAGTATGCGTAGGTTCCATTGCTTACATACAAACCTTCGATTCCGCGAGTCAAACCGTATAAATCGATTGCTCCAGAGCCGTAAAACATGGAGTAAATAGATGAATTGTACCCACTTGCCGTAATGGCCGAATGACCGTTGGTGTAATCGCCAGTGGTGTCATTTTGCTTGTTGGTAATGGAAAAACCCGTGTTGTAATCGTAGGTTACATCGTAGTAATTCTCAAAACGAATTCCATCGAATTCAAAATAACCTTGATTGTTTGCTTGGTTATCGAAGGTATCAACGCCTAAGGTGTACGTATCGAAACCAATGGTTTGTGGGACAGACTGTGCGCCTGCAGAAAATGCTCCGAACATCAGAGCCAAAAGCATGTAATTTTTTTTCATGTTTTTGATAATTAAATGAAACAATAAACATGGAAAAAGCAGAAATGGGAAAAAATAGACCTAGGGGTCATACTCGTCCGACTTTAATCTGAAGTCTCCGTTAACGCCTGGGCAAGTATTCTGACTTTGAAACAACGGCCCCGTTCCTTCCCATCTATCGGGGAGATAGACAGTGGATACCACAAGGCCTTTTACGTTTCTTACAGCTGCAGATACAGTTCGAGAATTACACTCGATTCCTTTTTCATTCACATCGTGAAACCGTAGGCAGCGCAAAAGTACAGTATTTCTAACAAATAACTGCTATGGGGCAAAAGGGCAATCCAAAACCCAACGCCATGCGTAAATATTACGTCTAGTTATAGAGACAAGGTTATGAGAATCAAAGAGTTTATCATGAAAGCAAATAATATCGGTCGGATTAATCAGGCGGTGACTGTGTTGAGGCACTTCATTGATTTGAGCGCCCGTTTGCTTCCCTTTTTGGATGAAATCAACCATAAATCGAAACCCAGTATATCCGAATTGTGCGACCGTGAGGCCATTATTGAAATATATGAGCAATACGATTTTGACTCGGACACTTCCACCATGCTCATGGATTCTCCTATTTTGTCGTTGATTAAAAATACCTTCGATAAACTGGTGGACAAGAAAAATGCCGACCAAGAACTCAGGGCATTCAATTCCGAATTAAAACGTCTTCAAAAAAATTGGATGGTCATAGACGCCAATTAAAGCATCCTCTTTATTTTTAAGGGATGCATTCCAACAAAGATCCAGGCTTAGGTAGTAAGTTTTCCAATCCGGTTAATCGTATCATGAATCCCGACGGAAGTTACAACATCAACAGAATTGGGGGAATTCACGGCCTGAAAGACTTTTACACGTATTTATTGGACATTTCTTGGATTAGTTTCTTGCTGATTCTATTGGCTTTTTACCTTGGTGTGAATGCCTTATTTGCGGTGTTGTACATGTCTATTGGGTTGGATCAACTCCTGGGTGTTTCTAGCGACCTCCCTCCTTTTTGGGCTGCCTTTTTCTTTTCCACTCAAACTTCGACAACGTTGGGTTTTGGAGGCGTCCACCCTGTTGGTTTCGGAGCCAACTTACTCGCGAGTTTTGAGGCTTTTGTGGGCTTGCTTTTCATTGCCTTGTCTACCGGCTTGCTTTATGGTCGTTTTTCAAAACCTTCTGCCAAAATTGCCTTCTCCGACCATATTTTGTTGTCTCAAGCACAGGGTGAGCCTGCTGTAATGTTTAAAATGGTGAACCAGCGAAACAATGTCTTGCTGAAAACCAAGGTGAATTGCATTGCCATTTTAGACAAGGGAAGTGACATCAACCGGTACGAAAAAGAATACCATCGGCTGAAACTGGAATTGGACTTTGTATTATTTTTCCCGCTTACTTGGACAGTTGTACACAAGATAGACGAGAAATCGCCTTTTTATAAGACCAACATCCAAGAATTGAAAAAGCGCAATTGTGAAATCGTTATTTTCCTTGAAACCTTTGACGAAACCTTCGGTCAAGAAATTATTCAAAAGCACAGCTATGGGGCTGATCAATGGCTTGAAAAGGTTAAATTTGACCTGAACTTCCATTCAAACCCCAATGGAAAAATTGATTTAAAAATCAACGAACTCAACAAAACAGTACCTCTTTGAGACAAACAATTGATATTTCGCAAATAGACCCTACCCAGTCCCTACCTCGAATGGAACATTTTTACACCATTCAAGGCGAAGGGAGTCATTCGGGTAGACCTGCCTATTTCATCCGTCTTGCTGGATGTGATGTTGGATGTGTGTGGTGCGATGTGAAGGAAAGTTGGCCTCTAGATAACCATCCTCTTGTTGAAATTGATCAAATAATTGAGCCCATTCTTGAAACCAAAGCCGACTTTGTGGTTATAACCGGAGGTGAACCTGCCATGTACGATTTAAGCACGCTCACTCAGAAGTTGAAAAGCAAAGGCATAGAAATAGCGATGGAAACCTCAGGTTGTTATGAGCTAAAAGGTCAAATAGACTGGTATTGTTTTTCACCTAAAAAGTTTAAAGCGCCTTGCGAACAAGCCTATACTTTAGCCGATGAATTGAAGGTGGTTATTGCCCATCCATCCGATTTTGCTTGGGCGGAACAACATGCTGAAAAAGTAAAAAAAGACTGTCGTTTGTTTCTGCAACCCGAATGGTCAAAACAGGAACGCTTTTTGAATGACATCATTGAATACGTGAAGGAGAATCCAAAATGGAGAATCTCGCTTCAAACCCATAAATACATGCAAATTCCATGAGGAAGAACATTTTTACCCTATTCGTTTTAGTTCTTAGTTTCGCTTCTTGTAGCGTAGCGCAAATGAGTTATTCTACCAAGGACAAAAAAGCCATTCGCTATTTTGAAGAAGCACAACAAGCTCCAGCCAGAGGTATTGACCCTCGTACTGGAGGACCCGATTTTCCGGCTGCAATCGACTTACTGAAAAAGGCGGTAGATAGAGACGATCGATTTATTGAAGCTCATTTGGCCTTGGCTGATGTTTACGAAATGACCAGAAATTACGATCAAGCCATCGTGCATTTCGAAAAAAGCATTGCCATCAATCCCAATCACTCTCCCACTGGTGTCACCTATTATTTTTTGGCCTCTTTGTACAAAGCCAAAGGCGAATACCAAAAAGCAATCGACACCTTTGATAAGTACATGCAATTTCGAGCTGCCAACCCAGATATGAAGGCTGAGGCGAACAACATGAAGGCCAGCTGTCTTTTCGCTTTAGATGCCATGGCAAATCCACAAAATTTTGATCCGATAAATTTAGGTCAAGGTGTTAACACAAAATATCCTGAATATTTCCCAACCATAACTGTAGACGGTAAAACCATTCTTTTTACCCGAAGAATTCCTGACAATCGTGTTTATGGTCCCATCAAGGAACAAGAGGATTTTTACATTTCTCATTTGTCAGAATCCAATATCTGGGGTGCAGCAGAGGCCATGCCTACTAACATCAATACGGTAAACAATGAAGGCGCACCTACTTTAGCTCCAGATGGTCAGTCATTAATTTTTGTTGCTTGTCCGGATGCCAGTGGTCAAAATTATGGCGAAGGCAGATACGGAAAGGGATCTTGCGACATGTTCTATACGCGTCGCTTGGGAAATCGATGGTCGAACCCTGAAAATGTAGCTGGCTATATCAACACTCCTCTTTGGGAATCACAACCCTCCCTTTCTGCAGATGGAAAAACACTTTATTTCATCAGACGTGTGCAAGGAAGAACTGGCGGAGCGCATGGAGACATCTTTGTATCCAAATTACAGCCCGACGGAAAATGGGGTGTTGCCAAAAGACTTTCAGATCGAATCAATACGCCTTATGCGGAAGAATCTGTTTTGATTCACCCCGATGGAAAAACCCTTTATTTTGCCTCTCGTGGACACCAAGGAATGGGTGGATCTGACTTATTTGTGTCTCGTCTGGGAGCTGATGGAGAATGGGGAAAGCCAGTAAACCTAGGTTACCCTATCAACACCGCTGGAGATGAAAATTCATTGATGGTTTCAGCCGATGGCGAAATTGCCTTTTTTGCCTCCGACAGGCCGGGTGGATTCGGTGGATTAGATATCTATTATTTCCTATTACCGGAGCATTTGCGTCCTACCAAGACCTTGTATTTTGAAGGGGCTGTATTTGATGCTGTTACCAATGAACCTCTTCCTGGTCAGTTCCAATTAATTGATTTGGAAACTGGTGAGGAGGTGATTTTTTCTGTTGCCGATCCTGCCACAGGTGAGTTTTTGGTGTCTCTCCCCGTGAATAAGCGATATGCCTTGAATGTAAGTTTCCCAGATTACGCATTTTACTCCAGTAATTTCGACATGACTTCAAAGGATGGACAAGAAGCGGTTAGAAAAAACGTACCACTAGTTCCAATAAATTCTAACATTCCTACCGTTTTAGACAATGTATTCTTCGATCTGTCCAGCGCTCGTCTTCGACCAGAATCAAGTGTTGAATTGAATAAACTAGCTGATTTCTTAAGCGAAAATCCAAAGGTTAAAATTGAAATTGGTGGACATACCGATACGAGGGGTGATGATACCGACAACATGACTCTTTCCACCAATCGTGCTAAATCGGTTTATGAATATTTGATCACCAAGGGAATTGATGCCTCCAGATTGAGTTTTAAAGGCTACGGGGAAACCCAACCAAAGGTTTCGGATGCTGAAATCGCCCAATTGAGCGACCCAGCTCAAATAGAAGCTGCACATCAGAAAAATCGTCGCACTGAGTATAAAATCATTCCTTAATGACTGCAGTTTGGAAATTGGTCAGACCGCTTAACCTAGCGATCATTGCCGCCACAATGTACGCGCTCCGTTTATTTTTGGTCGTTTATGAGCAACGTTATTACATTGAGTTATTGCGTAAAGACGGCGAAGGGCTCGACTTTTTTCTTCTGGTATTTTCTACCGTTTTAATTGCCGCAGCAGGAAATGCCATTAATGATTATTTCGACATTAAGGCCGATCGAATCAACCGTCCAGAACGCGTTATTGTCGGTCGAATTTTACCCCGAAGAAAGGCCATTATGGTTCACTGGGTGTGTAATTCCATTGCCTTCTTAATCGCCATTATGCTCAGCGTTCGAAACCATACATTTTGGTATGTTTTCATTCATCTGATTTCGATCAATACGCTGTGGATATATAGTTTGTATTTGAAACGAAAAGCGATTATCGGGAATTTTACCATTGCTTTGCTTACAGCTTTGGTTCCAATACTTTGTGGTGTTCACTTCTTTGTCCAACACAGTTTGGTTTGGGAAAGAGGTACGAGCAGTTCTGCCTTCGACTATTGGCTTCAACTACTAGTGACGGATGGAATTTTTATCATCTTCTTGGCCTTTTTTGCCTTTGCCAATAATTTTGCACGAGAGATCATCAAGGACATCGAGGATGTACCTGGAGACAAGGAATTGAATGCCGACACCTTACCCATAAAATACGGTCAACGCGTTTCCAAAATTTGGATTGGCAGTTTTTTGGTCTTGCCCATATTCTTCTTCTTGTCCCTGTTCTATTTCATTGAAGTGAGAACAACTTTTGGCTTTGTCCAACATTTCACGGTATTCATCCCTGTTGTACTCTCCCTTCTGGCGGACTTTATGTCCATTATTTTAGTTTGGCGAGCGCAAACGAAAGAAGCATTTAAATTAGCCGATCGCTTTGTGAAATTGGCCATGATATTTGGAATTTTAACGCCTGTGTATTGGTTATTATGGATTTAAAAAACTTTCCCTTTCAGTTGATTTTGGGCTCACAAAGTCCACGAAGAAAAGAACTTTTAGCTGCATTGGATATACCCTTCGAAATTCGTGTTTCGCACGTAGATGAAGTTTATCCTGCAGATTTACCCAAAAAGGAAGTGCCTGAGTTCCTTGCCAATCTCAAGCTGCAGCATTTGTTGCAATCTTCGAATGAAGGAGAATTGTTCGTTTGCTCTGACACCATTGTTTTATTGGGCGACAAAATTTACGAGAAGGCGGCCAATAAAGAAGAAGCCGCTCAAATGTTGCGCGAACTTTCCAATAATACCCACACAGTGATTACAAGCGTAGCCATGGGAACAAAAAGAAAGCAAGCCATTTTCTCGGATGAAACGCAGGTTACTTTCAAGACGCTTATGGAGGCTGAAATTGATTACTATTTGGACCATTATAAACCCTTTGATAAAGCAGGTTCGTATGGCGTTCAGGAGTGGATTGGAATGATCGCTATAACCAAAATGGAGGGGTCTTTTTACACCGTTATGGGTTTACCGGTTCATCAAGTATATCAAGCATTGAAAAATTGGTAATCCTTATTCAATTTAAAAACATGAAAAAAGCCCTTCGTCACAGACAAAGGGCTTTTCTTTTGGTTGAATATTTTCTTATTGGACCTTGAAGGTAACTCGGCGATTTTTCGCTTGGATCATTTCTTCATCGTCGTAACTTCTTATTTCTGGGTTGTCTATTCCATTTCCTTTAGGCACTGGAAGCAAACGACTTTCGTCGATTCCCATCGCCGTGAGGAATTCCATAACTGAAGACAAACGTTTATTGGTCATGTCGGCGTATTCAGGCTTCTTCTCACCTACTTCGTCTTCAACCTTATCAGAGTGAGATAGAATTTGAAGTTTTACGTTCGGGTTGGCCTTCATCAAGTCTGCAATGTTGTTCAACACGTCGCGTGCCAAAGGAGTCAACTCGTTGGAACCAAAAGCAAAGTACAATTCTTGCGCGTTCAACTTGTCTTTGTCCGTCATCTTTTTATCGTCCACAACTACTTGTTTTTGATAAATCAAGGTAGAATACGTCTCGCTTGGATCGGAAGTCGCACAATCACACTGCATGTCGCCATTCAATTCTACAATCGATACATCGTCGATGTAGTAGTAAGCCGCAATGATTTGCTCAGCCGTAACTCCTTTTGGCGTCTTGTTTTTCTCACTTTTCGTATCCTCGTTTGAACGGAAGTTACCAATGGTTACGTAGCGCTCTCCACCTTCAGCGATGTAGATACCACATACCTTATCCCAATCAAACGTTGCAGAGAACATTTTGTCTGAAATTACCGATGTTTCTTCTTCAACAATGCTACTTTTTGAATCCACTCCGAATTCTTTTTTCGTCAACATCGCTCCCATTCCGCTGATGGCGTATTTTGAACCTTCAGCCAAAGAGATTGAATACTGCACACAGTACTTTTGACCTTTTTTCATGGGTTCAGACAAGCGAGACATGATATATGTTCGTGGGACCTTATCACCGTACGAAAACGCTACGATTCCCGCATAACTCGATCCTGACTTTGCCTCCTCTGTACCGTAAACGTTTTGAGGGACATTGATTTCTGGAATTTTACCAGCGATATATAAATCTGGTTTTGTAGCTGTAGGCGAATACCAACCACTGGCTGAATTCAAGCTTCCTAACTTTTTAACTTTTCCGTCTGTTTCTTCAAAACTACCATTATCCACAAGGTCGTATTGTGCAAAGCTAGTAGTGCTGCAAAGTATCAAACCAATCCAAATACTTTTCTTCATGTGTTATTTTATCTTATAGTTTTTTACTGTGTTTACGAAAGTCTTCACCTTCTCTGGGTCAACATCTGGATAAACACCGTGGCCTAAATTTACAATATGCCTTTTACTTGAAAAAGAATCCAGAAGCTTATTTGTTAAATTCTGAACTTCTTCGTGAGAAGAATACAAGGCACATGGGTCTAAATTCCCCTGTAAGGTTCTGCTCTCCCCCACTTGTTCTCTGATTTTCACCAAGTCCATGTTCCAATCCAGTCCTACTGTATTGCAATCCAATTTTGCCAGGGCTTCCACAGATGTGATTGCGCCTTTCGAAAAGAGGGTAACAGGAACTTCGGTAATAGCCGAAGCAATTTCCTCCAAATATTTCAATCCAAATTCAGCATATTGTTCCGTACCTAGAATACCGGCCCACGAATCGAACAATTGCACCATATGTGCTCCTGCCTTGATCTGTGCTTTCAAATACTGAATGGTCACTTTCGTTATACGACTAAGCAACTCATGTGCCAAAGTTGGATTGGTGTACAATAATTTACGCGATTCTGAAAAGGTTTTCGACCCATGACCTTCCACCATGTAACAAAGAATGGTCCAAGGGGCACCAGCAAATCCAATCAATGGAACACGTCCGTTCAACTCCTTATTCGTGATCTTAATGGCGTCAAGCACATATGCCAAACGATCCTCTACATCAAAATCAAATTCTACCTTCTTTAAGTCCAATTCGGTGCGAACGGTATTTTCAAACCAAGGCCCTTTGGATTCGATCATTTGATAAGGTAAGCCCATGGCTTCAGGAACTACCAAGATGTCGCTAAAAATAATCGCAGCATCTACACCCAATAAATCTACCGGTTGAATGGTCACCTCAGCAGCTCTCTCCGGCGTTTCCACGAGCTCCTTGAACCCACTCAATGAGGCTCTAACTTCACGGTATTCTGGCAAAATGCGACCAGCCTGACGCATCAACCATACCGGATACCTTTCAATGTCCTCACCCTTAGCGGCGCGAAGGATCAAATCATTTTTCAAAATCATGGCGCAAATATACCAAAGAAATAAGGTTTGATCGTGCAGAATGCCAATCTTATCCCCAAAGAATTGGCGACCTATTTTCCGCCGTCAATAGGCGGTTTGCTAGAACAAAATGATCACAACCAGCAAAACCTTTTCTCACAGACAAGGGGCTTGGGTGTGAGGTAATTAATTTGTGTTGTCGACTCGACCATAACTCCGCCAATTTTTCAGCTGGTTTCCCCCAAAAAAGACCAACAATTCCCTCCTTTTCTTTTTCTATGGCGGTGAGTAGGGCTCTGGTAAAATTCTGCCATCCAATGTTGGCATGCGCATTTGCCTCTCCTTCTTTGGTCGTCAATTGGGTATTGAGTAGTAATACCCCCTGTTGCGCCCAATGTTCCAAATTACCTGTAATAGGAATCGTAAAGTCCTCAATGGACCGATCGAGTTCTATGAAAATGTTTCTCAAACTGCGAGGAAAAGGTTGAACCATTGGCTCCGTGGAAAAAGCCAATCCATGCGCATGTCCTCTCGTAGGGTAAGGATCTTGACCCAAGATAACTACCTTCAAGTCTTTCCATGGGGTTAGATGAAAAGCCCGGGTTATATACTCCCTTTTGGGTACGATGATTTCGGATTTCATCCTTTCATTGAGTTGTTCATTCAACGACAACAGATCTTGATCCGAAAAGTACTTTTTTACCACTGCCCACCAGTCTGAAGGCATTTCCATCGATAAATCGAACATGTCCATCAAACAAAGTTAAAAGTCGCGGTTCGAATAGTATCTTTGAATCATGAAAATTGTCCAATCTATTTTTGTCTTGGCCCTTCTTACTTCATGCGGAGAAGAAACAACTCCAGAGTCACCCGAGGCCATTGATGTTCCACTTAAGGAGAATGTAGACTTAAAAACATTAGCCAAGAGACACGTAGAGGCCTCTTTGCAAATTCCTTCAACAGAAACCTATGATTTGGAAATTTTTGAGAAAAAATGCGACGAAGATGAATGGGTGGATGCGGTAATTCTCGTAAATCGCAAAAACAAGGCATACCAAGAGGCAGAAATAGCCCAAAACACACCACAGCGTGCACAGTCCGATTTTTTAGGCATGTACAATTATGTCTTTTACTACGACGGAGCTACTAAAAAAATCACCCGACCTATCACAATGGGCTCAAGCGCCATTTACCCATTAACCGTGCGGTTCGAACACATTACTTCAGAAACCTATTTTGATTTTGTGGTGGAACACCGAATCCGAGATGCGGGTTATTCCAGCTTTTTTAGCGTGAAACAAAGAACCCCTATCATGGTTTTTCAATGGAAGGCTTTTGATGGATTGAAGTCGCCAAACCCAGAAGCATTTTATTTTGGCTATGGAGAAGGAAAAATAAGTGCGGCAAAAGACATCTTGATCTTTGAAGGAAAATTTAACACGCCTCCTAACCCTATGGAGTTGGCCTTGGGCAAAAAAGTTCAAAAAACGAACCGACTCATCTACCGCTTTTTCTACAATCCTAGTAGTGGTAAATATGCGACCAACGACAAACCACAAGAATAGTTAAATATCAGTTAGTATGTCGTGAATTTTGATTATTCTTGACTAGAATAAACAACTATGCACGAACTATTTGAACAGAAAAAACAAGCTGTTCTTCAACATCTTAAAGGAAAGGATTTTCACCTAGGCTACAGAAAACTAATTGACTGCGTACTAGATACCGAAAACCTCGACTATTTTGAAGAACTCATTGAGCTTAATGAAAACCTTTTTAGCACAGAATTATCGGAGGAAGAAAAAATAGACCGTTCCATACTTTTTTTGAGCAAACTTCAATTTGACAAAAAAGTTGAACCTAAAAAAGTACCCATCTTAGAAGGTCGTGAAATTCGAAAAACCTATGGTCGACATGGTTTTCATTTAGGCCCATTAAACATACAGATTGCTCCCGGGGATATCTGGGGATTGGTTGGTGAAAACGGAAATGGAAAAACCACTTTGTTGAGAATCTTGGCAAAAGATCTTTCCTACGACAGTGGTGAAGTAAAACATTCCATGACGCACTTGTACCGAGACGATTACGAATTGCGATCACATTTAATCTACCTCCCACAAAGAACACCCAAGTGGTACGGGTCTTTGAAGGACAATCTCAAATTTGCCGCTGCTAACTATGGCACCACAGGTCGTGAAAATGAATTGTATGTTATGATGTACATCATACGCTTTGGTTTGTGGCCGTATCGAAATCATCAATGGAGCGAATTATCTTCTGGATACAAAATGCGTTTTGAGTTGGCTCGAACCTTTTTGAGAAAACCAAAATTATTGTTGCTCGATGAGCCTTTAGCCAATTTAGACGTCCTGGCTCAGCAATTGGTTCTAGAAGACTTGCAACACTTAGCTGGGAGGCTATCCAACCCACTGGCCATTGTATTGAGTTCGCAGCAATTATTTGAGGTAGAAAAAATATCCAACAAGGTGGTCTTTTTGAAGCAGGGAAAACCAACGCATTTGATGGATGCCAATTCGGAAGAGGCCAAGGGATTGACTGTGTTGGAAATGGATCTTGACCTCGACAAAAATGCCTTTTCTGACATGCTCAAGGATTATCCTGTAGAGAGTTTAACCTTTAATGGAGGAATGTTCATTCTCACCTTGCAACAGAAAGATATTGCCAACGACATTCTTCGCGTTTTGCTGAAGAGCGACATCAAAATCAACTACTTCAGAGATATTACTAATTCAACCAGAAGACTCTTTCAATAATGATCAAGTTTTTAAAAAATATAGACCAGAAGCAACTGGAAAACAACCCCTTGCTTTGGTCCACGCGTTTTTACCCCTTGCTTTTTGCCGGAATTGGCATGTGGGTTCTTTCCTTTTTATTAGGTTTTACCACTTTCACCAGTAAGTCATTGCTGGACCATCACTATGAACGACACTTTGGAACGAGTTTCTTCAGTTGGTTTTTCGTGGTTTTGGTCATTGTTATCCTTACATTTTGGGCCATACAATTCTTTAAGCACAATGCTTTTGAACGATTTTATCCCTTAAAGCCTTTTCATTTTCAGAAGAAGTTTTTATTGATCTTCCTTCCCTTTCTTTTGATCACCACAGGCTATTATCCTTTTACCTATGGCGCCAAATTAAAAACAAGTGTGCTTTTACATGAGGAGGAACTCGCAGCAGATTTAATCGAACTCAATAGCGTTTCTGCTTTTTTACCCATGAGTTCGGAGGATTATGATTTGAGAAAGCGCTCCTACCCTGCACCCTTTCCTTGTGAAATGAACGTGAAAAACGACAATTCAACGAAATGGGATCATCGTGGTTATTATTTGTCCAATTCGAAAACCAAAGAAATAGATGAAACCACTGATTTGGATGTGTTTGATTGGGATTCAGCCAAGAGCGTTAAAATCGGTTCACGAGAGTATGTCTTTTACCGCGATAGCACCATCAGTTTGGATGAAAAGGGCTGCGATTTAAGAACGGTAATTACTGAAATTCTGGAAATCGAAAAGGATAAATACCAATTGAGCAGCTATCACGCTTTGAACTACAGCGGCTTGTTAATCAACACCCTTTACGGAAGCTACTTCGATCTCAATAGTCCGACTTATTATAGCAAGGTAGACCCTTTGGATGCTCAGAGAACAGAATTTGGAACCGTCATTTTCCGAAAGAATTACGCGAAAGAAACCCATAGAATTATTCAGGAACACGATTGGAAGACCTTGGAGAAAAAACTCACTAAAGCCCTGTTTATTCTCAATAAATACCAAATCAACCACAACCTTTCGCCTCGTACTATTATCAAGTATTTGCAAAAGAAGAATTTTACCTATCTCGATCAAATCATTTTGGACTACGAAAGATCAATGACCTTGGAACAAGTTTTAAATTCTAAGAGTTACAGTCTTTACGAATACAATTCCATGTCATTTGAAGAAAAACTGGAAATCTACTCTGAAATGTTTATCGACACGGAGGCCTTACGGCAACTCAACTTGAATTTTTTCAAAAGCTCAAACAAGCAAGGTTTAACAGAGTTCAATCCGGTCATTCTTTATTTCACCTTCAACCTGGCTTTTCTCTTTTTCTTGTTGTCCGTTGTGAAACTAAAATCTTTCTTCATCTCAATACCTGTGTGGGGAGTATTGTTCATATTGGTTGGTGTATCCATGGCTGCAGTTCAACCAAGAAGCAGTTTTGAAACAGTACTTCCATCCATGATACTCTTCCTGATGTTAATGGTAATTGCTTTGAATTGGTGGTTTTTGAGAGATCAGAAAATTTCACTCAAACCCTTGCATGTTTCTATACCTATGGCCTTAATCGCTATACCATCCGTTGCACCACTATTGGCAACGCTCATGCATTTTGGAACGAGAAAAGAAGTAGAAGATTACTGTGCTGGCTATGGCGATTTTTGGGGGAATTACGAGTACTTATTCGATGGAGCTTTGATGAACCCTTACTTTTTGTTTGGACTTACCCTAGTATCGAGCCTTTGTTCATTTTACTTGCTTCGGGTGTACCGCGCCAAACCGGAATAAATAATGAAGGTAACCGAGTGGAATAACTAGCAGTTTCCCTATGGTTTAAAATCATAAAGAAATAAAAGAAGGCTGCCGGAAAAACCAGCAGCCTTCTTTTAATTTTTCTTGCTTCAGCACAAATTAAAAACAAATCCTTCCAAAAGGAGACCTCTTACTTTTTAGAAAGAAAAAGGGTTAGTTCTATTTTGTTCAAATTGGTCAAAATTTGCTCCAAAGGAAGGTGGTAAAAAGTATATTTCACCCAAGGCCATTTTTCCTTGTCTCGTCCTACATACACTTCCTGGTCGCCCATTCGCATCATTTCTTGAAAGGACGAGTTACTCTTTAAACCTTCAACTGCCTTTGCCAAAACCTGAAGCTCATTACAAGCCTCCTGATTTTGATCAAAAAGAGCATGCGTTGTATGGGTGATGTTATTCCCCATTCGTTCAACCGCTTCCTCATCCGAAATTTCACTTTCAAAAAGTCGGGTTTTCAATTTATTTCGAACCAGATGAATTTGATTCAGCACCATTCTTTCGGCAGAATCAAGTAGGGATGCTTCATTTTGATTCAAATAAGCCAAAGTAAGCTCCTCTTGTGCAACACTTTCCAAGCGTGCATTGCTTACCCTCTCAGAGGGCTGTAAGTTGGTCAAAGTAAACAACAAAGCCACCGCACAAAATATCAATAGAGCCGCTAAATACATGGATGTATTTTTTTCTTCGGATCTTCTCCATTGAATGATGTGAACCGGTAGGTAAACAAAGGCAAGCAAGACCATGGAAGTAGTCCATAAAATATTCGCAAAGGGCCAATGCATTACTTTGAAAACGATGGAAGTGGTGATGACGATACCAAAAACCACAGCTATTAAAATGCGCAGGGTTTGCAAGCCCATCTTGTTTTCTTTCAATGAATTGAAAAAGATGGTAGGCAAGAAAAACAAGCACATAAAAGCAGCGCCAGACACCAACAATACGGCCGCTCCAGGCCAATGCATAACTTTAAACAAACACCCAAGGGTGAACAGAGCAGTGGAAATACCACCGCTGATAAACATGAATTTTTTCATGACGTAATAATTTGAAAATCGGATTAATAAATCAGTCTCATCTTGAATCTCTTTTAGATCCTTTTCAAAAAAACGAGGTAGGTATTGCGCATACAAGCCATCAAAGTCATCGGAACTTTTATCGCTTTCCATCAAACAGCAGATGTGATCCAGTAGATCCAACCGCAAGTCTTCTGAGGCAATTCCTTTGTTCTGTAAATCACTCAGAATAAAATCAACATGAGAAGAACTGAGCTCCATTCTATCCCATTTTAGGCTTTAAATCCAATAGAAAAATCATGGTTTCCAAAAACTGGCCAAATTCAGAAATCTTTTCGTCAGCCAATGATTTTCCAGTTGGTGTAAGGGAATAATACTTCCGAATACGGGTTCCTACATTCACCACTTCAGTTGGCAAGATTCCTTTTGCTTCAAGGGCATGCAGTGTAGGATAC
>JAOASF010000123.1 GCA_025210175.1 Crocinitomicaceae bacterium
CCTGATACATCACGTGTAATTGAAGGGTTGTCGCTCTTGCGGGCGATTTTATCAATCTCGTCAATGAAGACAATACCTTGTTCAGCTGCTTGCGCATTGTAGTCTGCTGCTTGTAATAAACGCGAAAGGATGCTTTCAACGTCTTCGCCTACATAACCAGCCTCTGTCAATACAGTTGCATCGGCAATACAAAATGGTACATTCAACATTTTCGCGATTGTTTTCGCCAAAAGAGTTTTACCAGTACCTGTTCGACCTACCAAGATGACATTCGATTTTTCAATCTCGATATCGTCCTTTTTAACTTTTTGATTCAAGCGTTTGTAGTGATTGTAAACCGCCACGGAAAGTACCTTTTTGGCATCCATTTGACCAATCACGTAGTCGTTCAATTTCTCCAAGATTTCCTTGGGTTTGAGGACATTTAATTCGCTTGATTTATTGGGTGAGTTTTGTTCTTCTTCCTGTATGATGGCATGAGCTTGAGCAATACAGCTGTCACAAATGTGACCCGTTACACCAGCAATCAAAATTCCAACCTCGTTTCGAGTTCTACCGCAGAAGGAACAACCTGTTTCTTTCTTCATCGTATTCAAGTAAAAAGGCCATTGACCTTCGTCAACGACCCGCTTGTACAAAGGTAGGCAATCTAGCCCATAAAAGAAAAAGGCCCCTTTCGAGGCCTTTTAAAAATTTATCTTGGGTTGCGAATCAATACTTCGTCTACCATTCCATATTCTTTAGCCTCTTCAGCCGTCATCCAATAATCTCGGTCGGAATCTTCCCAAACCTTGTCGTAGGTTTGACCAGAGTGTTCAGCAATAATGTCGTACAACTCTTTTTTCAACTTTGCGATTTCGCGAGCGGTGATTTCGATATCAGACGCTTGTCCTTGCGCTCCACCCAATGGTTGGTGAATCATCACTCTTGAGTGCTTCAAGGCTGATCTTTTCCCCTTAGCTCCAGCACACATCAAAACGGCTCCCATGGAAGCTGCCATACCTGTACAAATCGTTGCTACATCGGGCTTGATGAATTGCATGGTGTCGTAAATCCCCAAACCAGCATAAACCGATCCTCCTGGAGAGTTCAGGTAAATTTGAATGTCTTTCTTCGGGTCTACAGACTCCAAAAACAACAATTGAGCATTGATGATATTGGCAACTTGATCATTGATACCAGTTCCCAAGAAGATAATTCGGTCCATCATCAAGCGAGAGAACACGTCCATTTGCGTCATGTTCAAAGGTCTTTCTTCGATGATGTAAGGAGTCAAAGAAGACTCGATATATGCGCCCAAATAGGTACTGTTGATACCCATGTGTTTTGTGGCGTATTTAGTAAATTCGTTCTTGTCCATTTTTATCTTTTCTGATTGAATTATAAAATTAGAAATTAATTGAAAAGACCGTCAATTGAAGTGGGTGGATAAACTTTATTAATCGGCAGTTTGTTACTTTTTAACGAAGATTAACCATGCATCGACTTCCTCGAGATATAGCGAATTGCAAAGTTCTGTTTGTAGCTTTGAATTGGGGGAGTGGACACGTCTTTCGTTCCATACCGATTCTTCAAGACCTGCAAAACAAAGGCTGTGAATTGCTAATTCTGGAAACGCCAGACCAGGCATTGATTTACCAGCATTACTTGCAAAACTACCTTTCGGTTTCTTGGAAGGGCTATCGCTTTCGGTTTTCTGGTAAAGGAAGGTTTTCTTACGATTTGGCCAAAACGGCCTTGCAACTGAGAAAGGATTACCGACAAATTCGCCGAGAAGTGAGTCGTCTTTGTGATGAACATCAGGTGGACATGGTGTTATCTGATCATGTGTACGGGGCGAATAGTCTTGAAGTTGAAAGCATTTTCTTGACACATCAGGTTCATTTACCCTTGCCTAAGTTGAACCCTTTTCATCTACTTCATAACCAATTCATGCGCGAATTTTCGGAGGTTTGGATTGTGGATGATGCAGAGATTCAACTTGCTGGTAAATTGAGTCGACCGACCGAGGAACACAGAACCTATATTGGATTGCCGAGTCGGTTTGTTGGTGCGCAGGAAACGGAAAAGAAACATCGAACCATATTGCTATCGGGTCCTGAGCCCTATCGCAGTCAATTCTTGGATGAAATCCATCATTCATTAGAAAAGGATGTTGAGTACCACGTAATCGGCTTGGAGGAAGATAGTGATTTCTTTAAAGCAATAGCGGCATCGAATTTTGCTCAGATAGATGAGGTGTTAAAGGGTAGTTCTGAAATTTGGACGAGAGGTGGATATACGACGCTTTTAGACAATCACTACCTTGGCGCGAAGCTTCATTTGTTTCCTACTCCAGGACAAGCCGAACAGCAATACCTTAAAAACAGGTCATAAAAAAAGCCCCGAATGAACGGGGCTTTTTAATATTATCTGAAGAGATTTTTAGAACAACGCAGTGAAAGAGCTTTCTTCAGCGTACTTTAAAAACTCTCTATCTTTTGCAGCTTTTGCTTTCCAAGCGCTGTCTTTAGAGATAGCGTTTTTCAAGATTGCAGCAGCTTCAGCAGCTTTATCCAAACGTGCACAAGCGATTGCTTTCAAGTAGTAACCTTGAGCAGACTCTTTGTCAGCACTTTGGTTGATTGTCTTGATAGCAGTTTCAGCAGATCCGTTCAACATTTGAGCCAAAGCTTTGTTGAAAGATGCATCACCACCTGCGTTAGATACTGCTTCAGCGTATTTTCCATCCAAGATGTTCAAGATAGCCCAGTTGTAACCGTTTTCAGCACCTGAACCTTTACCTTGAGCCAACAATTTAGCCGCTTCTTTTCTGTCTCCAGCTGCACCTGCGATTGCTCCCAAGTTGTTTTTAGCGATATTGTTGTCTTTGATGTTGTTTGCTTTTTCGAACATAGCTTTTGCTTCAGCCATGTTACCTTGCCAGTAGTATACTGCACCAGCGTTGTTGAACGCTCTGTGGTCAGTTGGGTACTTAGCTACAGCAGCCTTGTAAATTTTCAATTTAGTATCGTTGTTGTCAACCAAAGTTGCAGCGAACAACATTTCTTCCAAGTCTAATTGCTCTGGCTTAGAAGCACCAATTGTTTTCAATTCTTCGTCTGAGTAACCTACTTTATCGTAAACTACTTTGATTTCAGCACGACGCAATTTCGGGAAGATGTTGTTATCCAAGTAAGTAAATGTTTTACCCATGTTTCTCATTTCTTGCTCACGAGTAACTGGATCTTTGTGCATTTCCAAAACGCGGATTACCAAGTTCTTTTCATCTTCGTTCATTTTAGATTTCTCCAATTCAGCTTTGAATCCAGGGTAATCTTCCCCTTTTCCTACCAAGTTGTAGATCTCTGTTTGAGCGATAGCGTTGTTTGCTTTTTTCGCCAAGTTCAATGTTACAGTTTTACCCGAGTTAGAACGGTCAGTTGACAAAGTGTTGTTTTTGTCTTCTTCCCCTTCAGGAGATGCGTATCCTGTAATGTTGATAGCCTTGATTTGAACTTTGTCGTTTCCTTCAACATCTCTCAACCAGTTTTCTAGGTCAATGATGTCTTTGTCCTTCAACTCGTTAGGCTTCACATTGAATTTACCTTTATCGAAGTTGATTGTTGCCATGTAAGACTTTTCAGTAACTCTCTTGAAGTTATCTTTCTCCAATACAACTTTGAAATCTTTGTTTACTAGCAACGGAGTGATGATTGTACCATCAGCAATTTTGATTGGACCCAAAGCGTCTTTTTCTTTAGTTCCTTTGAAAATTTTACCAGTAATGTTCAATTCCGTTACTTCATATGAAGATTGGTAAGGAACGATATCGTAGTAAGACAATTGTCCTCCTGGTTTAAATTGAATTACAGTTCCGTTTCCTGTTGCTTTTTCTCCCTGAACCGTAATTGGTTTAAGAGCTGTTTCTCCCAACATAGGTTGAATCTCTGCGCTTACTTTCTTACGGATTCCTTTCTCTGGAAATTTCACGTCAACTTTTACTCTTACTGAGTCTCCGTGCATTTCTAGTGGACTAGGTGTAACAGTATATTCAAGATCTTTTAATAGATCACAACTAGACAATAGTGTTCCAGTTAGTGCTACTAAAGCCAAGCCTGTTAGTGATTGTTTTTTCATATACGTTATTATATTTCTTCAAATGATGTGCAATATTAGCAAAAAAAAATTGGAAAGAGTTCGTAGAAAAACGCAGGTAATTTTAAATCTCTCTTAAATCTCGTTTTGGATAGGTTATCCCGTCTATTTTGTTGATAAGTTCTTCAAGGTAAAACTTGTTGTTAGAAACCTCAATCACCGAAGTCAATTCTTGAAGTGGTACCAGTACGAATAGCCTTTTGTGGAACTCAGGGTGTGGAATAATCAGTTCTTTTTCGTTCCATTCTTCATGGCCATAAGTGAGAATGTCAATATCGATCAAACGGGACTCATAACTACCTGAACTTTTCGTTTTGCGACCGAGTTCTTTTTCAATTTGCTGTGTGACAATTAGTAATTCTTTTGCGCTCAATTTGGTGTTGACGAGGCAACAGGCATTCAAAAACGGTCGATCACTTTCCAATCCTTCGGGTTCAGTCCAGTAGTTGCTCGATTTTTGAACTACAGTTCCTGCTTTTTGTTCCAACAAGGCATAACAGTCTTGAAACATTTGCTCCGAATCGCCGAGGTTCGATCCTAAGGCTAAATAACAGGCCTTACTTTTTACTTCCATTCAAAAGTTTCAATCAAATGAGTTAGGTCCTTTTTCAATTGGCCGATGGTAGGCTTTAGGGAATCGTAGTTGGGTACTGCGTTTAAATAAACGACACCACTTATAAAGCGATCCGTAGAGTCGGTCAAGTAAAATTGAAAAGGAGAGGCTACATCTCCTTGAAGTTCAAAAATGGTTCCATATACCTTTTTCTCAGGGAAAATGTATTGCGTGTCGATAATAGAGGTTGCTTTTATTTTGTGTTCATCCACCTTGTCAACCGCATAATTGATATAACGAGCAATGGGTTCTTCAACTTGGATGTAGGAGAAAAACATGTCGCCATTGAGTGGACCCAGGTCTATATCCTTGTGGCAAGATGCACCTGCTGCTTTATTGATTGTAAATAAACTAGAGGTTTCAAAAGTATAAGGGCAGTCGTCTTGAAAACGGACATACTTGTATTCTGGGATGTCCAAACGCAAATAAGTCGGTGGTTTTGGTATGAAATTGTCCGAGTTGTTACAAGCGAATAAAAGGATTGAAAGGGAAAGGACTACAAAAAACTTCATCTTACTCAGCTTTTAATTGATTGACAATTTTGACCATTTTAACGCGTCTTTTGTCGGAAGATTCTACAACCAAACGATAATTTCCAACTTCAATGTATTCGTTGTTCTTTAATATTCTTCCCGCATTTTCCACAATAAACCCACCGATGGTCTCGGCATCTCCCTTATTACTGTCGAATTCCTTGCCGTCCGTTTCCAGCACTTTGTATACGTCCACTAAAGCTGTTTTGCCTTCAAATAAGAAATTGTTGTCGTCTATTTTTGTAAAAACTATTTCGTCGTCGTCAAATTCATCGGTAATATCTCCCACGATTTCTTCTAAAACATCTTCGAGGGTACATATACCAGAAGCGCCACCGTATTCGTCCACAATTACGGCCATGTGAACCTTCTTTCCTTGAAACTCCTTCAAGAGGTCATCAATTTTCTTGTTTTCGGGCACAAAGAATGGTTTGCGGGTAAGTTTTAACCAGTCGAACTTTTCGTTGTCTTGTTCGTCCAAAAATGGAAGAATGTCCTTGATAAACAAAATGCCAATTACATTGTCGAAACTGTCCTTGTAAACCGGGATTCTCGAATAACCACTGTGCAAGATGATTTCCATGACCTGCTTGAAGTCCAATTCGTGATCCAAGGCGATAACATCTACGCGTGAGCGCATTATTTGACAAACTTCAGTATTGCCAAATTTGACGATGCCTTCTAGAATGCGGTGTTCAACGTGTGATGTATTTTCTTCCTTCGTAAGCGCTAAGGCTTGTTCCAGTTCTGTGCTCGAGATTTTGATTCCCTTTTTTCTGGCGTTTTTTTGAATGATGTTTGACCCGTTTACCAAGAATTTCTTTATCCAAGAAATCGGTGGGATGTTGCCCAGACCGTTCAGTGTGCTCGACATGAACATGGCAAAGCGCATAGAGTTTTGTGTGGCGTAAATCTTCGGGATTACCTCGCCAGCAAGCAGCAAAATCAGGGTGATTAGGAAAACTTCAATGATCAAGCGAATGGTTTCGTTGCCAGGAGCAGGCGGGTAAATTTCTTGCAAGACAGAGCTGCAAAGGATGACTACAGCCACATTTACGAAGTTGTTGGTGATCAGGATAGTCGCCAATAAATCCTGTGGTTTGTCTAACAGTTTTTGGGCAGTTTGACCTTTTTTATTGTCAGAAGATTTTAAACTGTCTTTTTCGGAAGGGCTCAGTGAGAAAAATGCCGCTTCGGAGCCGGATATGAGTGCTGAACAAACGAGCAATACGGCTATAACGATAAGTCCTATGATTACTTCAGTCGAGAAACCAGACTGAAGCGTGGTGACCAGTGGGTCAATATTGGTGACGGGAATAGAGTCTTCCATGTAAATTATTAGAATGGTAAATCATCGTTGTCGTCATTCAACAACTCATCGATTTTGTTGGGTGTAGGAGGGGTGCCTTGGTTGGAGTAGTCTGGAGCTGAGCTTCTTTCTCCCATGTCGTTTCTGGAGGATAAAATCGTTAGGTTGTCAGCTAGAACTTCCGTTGTGTAGCGAGTTTGACCTTCCTTGTCTTGCCATGAACGCTTTTTCAAACGTCCTTCAACATAAATTTTGGTCCCTTTGCGAACGTATTTTTCAACAACCTCTGCTAAACCACGCCACACAACGATGTCGTGCCAATCGGTAATCTCTTTTCTTTCGCCAGAGTTTCTATCAGTGTACGATTCGGAAGTTGCAATTGGGAAGTTAGCTACGGTAGCACCGTTTTCAAGCTTTCTAACTTCTGGGTCTTTCCCCAAATTGCCAATCAATATTACTTTGTTTACACTTCCAGCCATTCACTTCGATTTTTTACAAATATAAGAAATGGATGCACCAATGGGCGAATGTGCCCGTTAGTCTTTAAAGAATGCTGTTCAAAAAGGTCTCAATAGGCTTTGGTAGTGGGAACTCACTTAAGTTTTCGGGACTTACCCATTCTGTTTTTGACTCGTTCACTAATGGCGCGTTTTCGGAGTTCTCCTTGTAAAAATGGATGGTTAATTTTTGATGAGAAAGTAGGTGTTTGTCTGTTTGAATTAAATCTTTTTGTTTAACCGCCGATGAGGTTTGAGGAAGTTCATAGAGGTGTTGCCAGATGTCTTTTTCCGTTCTTTTTTGCAAGGCGATTTTTCCATCTTTCATGCTGAAAACATAGTGTAGTTCGCGCTTTGTCACCTTGATTTTCTTTTCTTTTTTGGGCAACTCTAGTTGGCTCTTGTTTCCAAAGGCCAAGCAATGCGTTCTGAACGGGCAAATGTTGCAATTCGGATTGGTAGGTGTGCAGCGGACCGCTCCAAACTCCATGATAGCTTGGTTGTGATCGGCCGGGTTTTGACGATTCAAAAACTCATCTGCTAAGAGTTGAAATTCTTTTTTTCCTTTGGTGGAGTCTATTGCTGTGTGAATATTAAACAATCTTGAAAGCACACGATATACATTTCCGTCTACTACGGCATGAGGAAGATCAAAGGCAAAAGAAGAGATAGCCGCGGCTGTATAAGGACCAATTCCTGGTAAGGAAAGTATCTCTGAGTAGGTGTTGGGAAAAGTGCCGCCCCAATTTTCTACCACCATTTTTGCAGCGCGATGAAGATTTCTTGCCCGTGAATAATACCCCAAACCTTGCCACAATTGGAGTACTTGTTGTTCTTCTGCGGAAGCCAGGTCAGAAATCGTTGGGAAAGCACTTGAAAATTTCAGAAAGTAGGAGGTACCTTGTTGAACACGAGTCTGTTGCAAGATTATTTCCGAAAGCCAAATGAGGTAGGGGTCACGCGTGTTTCTCCAAGGTAAATCGCGCTTGTTTTGTTGGTACCAATCGAGGAGTATTTGATTGATTTGTTGTGACATAATTCACAAGTTTAGTTTAAAAAATTCGAAATAAGTATCCGCTATATCGTTTTAGATTGATACTTTTGCGACCTGATTTTTACAAGGATATTTACAAACAAAAGTTTTACAAAATGACAAAGGCAGATATTGTTAACAAAATCGCTACTGAGACAGGTTTGGAGAAAAATGAGGTTTTGAAAACAGTTGAATCAATGATGAACTGCATTAAGTCTTCATTGGCTGAGGGAGATAACGTGTACTTGCGTGGTTTTGGTAGCTTCATCGTGAAAGAGAGAGCAGCTAAAACAGGAAGAAACATCTCTAAGAACACAACTATCTTGATTCCAGCGCACAATATTCCAGCATTTAAGCCGGCAAAAACTTTCGTAGAGGAAGTTAAATCAAACGTTGCAGTGAATTAAGAGAATATCTGACTTGATAAGTTAGAAATTATTTAAAATATTATTATTTTTGCACTCCCGTTTGAAATGCGGGAGTGTTTTTTTATCTGATAACAAGGATATTAAGAAGAAGTCAAACAAATTAAATATAAAGTTATGCCAAGCGGTAAGAAAAGAAAAAGACATAAGATGTCAACGCACAAGCGTAAGAAAAGATTGAGAAAAAACCGTCACAAGAAAAAGAAATAATTTTTCTTAAGTAAGACCGACTGGGAATGTCGGTCGTTTTTTCTAACATAAAATTAGGCTTACGTGAGTTTAGAACTAGTCGTAGACGTCCGTGAAAAAGGCGTTTGGCTTGCTTTACTTCGCGATGGTAAGCTTATTGAAATTCAAGAACAAATAGGTGAAGCCGACTTTGCAGTCGGCGATATCTATTTGGGTAAGGTACGTAAGGTGGTTCCTAGTTTGAACGCAGCCTTCGTTGATGTAGGTTTCGAAAAAGACGCCTTTTTACATTACTTAGATTTAGGACCCCAATTCGCGTCACTCAATAAGTTTACGAAAGACACGCTCAAAGGCAAGCAAAATGTTGCTGACCTTCTTTATTTCAAACCTGAAAAGGATATTGATAAGGAGGGGAAGATCAATGATGTTTTGTCGGCATCAGCTAACATTCTCGTACAAGTCGCAAAAGAACCTATTTCCAACAAAGGGCCACGTCTCTGTTCTGAGATTACCCTAGCTGGAAGATATTTGGTACTCGTACCATTTTCAGACAAGATTTCGATTTCCCAAAAGATTAAGAATCCAGAGGAAAGAGCCCGTCTGAAGGAACTTATGGAAAACATCAAGCCGAAGAATTTCGGTGTGATTATCCGTACGGTTGCAGAAAACAAAAAAATCGAATTGCTCGATCAAGACCTTCGAAACTTGATTAACAAGTGGAAGGAAATGCATGGCAACTTGAGAAATTCTGCTCCACCGAAACGCGTACTTGGAGAAATTAGCAAGACATCATCATTATTGCGCGATCTGCTCAATGCTGACTTTACCAACATTCATGTGAATGATAAGGAAGTAGCTGAGGATATATCTGCATTTATATCAGACATTGCACCCGGACGTGAAAAAATCGTGAAACAACACGGTCTTCACGTTAATGTATTCGAAAAATTTGGCATCAATCGCCAGATTAAAATGCTTTTCGGAAAGAAGGTTCCCCTTCCTTCAGGAGGTTATTTAATCATCGAACACACCGAAGCTATGCACGTGATTGACGTGAATAGTGGAAACAGAAAAGGTGCAGAGGGTCAAGAAAGCAATGCTTTAGCAACCAATATAGAGGCTGCTGAAGAGATTGCAAGAGTATTGCAGTTAAGAGACATGGGTGGAATCATTGTCATTGATTTCATCGATATGCACACCCGAGAAAACAACAAAGCTCTTCACGAGAAATTGAAGCAATTCATGCAAAGTGATCGAGCGAAACACAATGTGTTGGCTCCTTCCAAATTTGGAGTTGTTGAAATTACTCGTCAACGTGTGCGCCCCGAAACGGATATCAAAACAGCTGAGGTTTGTCCGACGTGTAACGGAACCGGAGAAGTGCAAGCTTCTATTCTATACGCGGAGGAAATCGAAAGCAAATTGAAATATTTGTTGACGGAGAAAAATGAAAAAGCATTAACGCTTCAAGTACATCCATACCTCGCTTCTTATTTCAAGGCTGGTTTCCCTTCAAGACAATGGAAATGGCTATTGAACTACAAGAAATGGGTGAAGGTACAGGAAGTGACCGCCTTCAATCTTTTAGAATACAAAATTCTAAATGGAGGGAACAAAGAAATAGAGCTCTGATGGATTCATCAGGGCTTTTTTTTTCCTACGACCACGTGCGATTAAAGCTCGAGGCTTGGTGTGCGTACCAAGATCGTTGTGAGTTTGATGTTCGTAAAAAAATCGCCAATTTCTCTTTAAGTGTCGAGGAAACGGAACGTTTGGTTCAGCATCTTCAGGCTTATCAGTTTTTAGACAACGAGCGCTACTTAGAATCGTACATTTCTGGAAAGGTGAAGATAAAGCGATGGGGAAGAAACAAGATCAAAGCAGAGTTAATCCTCAAGCGCTTGCCTCACCAAATGATTCAAAAAACCTTGATGGAAATAGATGAGGAATTGTATTTGGCCAATTTGCAAGCACTGGCAGAAAAGAAATTGACCCTATTGGAAAGGGAAAAGGATGCGTGGAAGAAAAAGCAAAAATGTTTCCAATTTTTAGCCTCGAAAGGTTATGAGTTGGATTTGATCCAAGACGTCTACAGAATGTTAGTAAACGACTAGTTTTTCTACCTCTTCTACAATCGCATCAAAGCGATTTCTGTACCTTATTTTGACGAAATATACACCTGCTGTATTTGGGGAGGGTATGGAAAGAATGCTTTGGTTCAAAAATAGATATTCTTCTATTTTTTTACCCTGATAGTCAGCCATGGAAACGGTGATTGAATCCTGAAAAAAGTCGTTCAATTGAATTTGGAAATGATCGTTTTGGTCTATAGGATTTGGGTATAGAGTAAATAAACTGTCACTTTTTATTTTGTGCAAGTCTCTATTGAAGGACAACAGAAATAATCCATTTTGCCGATCGCTAGCCACAATTCGTTTCGAAGGCAACCCGCTATAAATTCCCCATGCCCCATTCATTTTAAAGGCATTTTCTTGGTTGTAGGTGTCGTAATAGGCAACCAAACGAACAGGGCGACTTCGATAATCATAGATTCGCAAGCCGTAATTGTAATAAGCAACGTATGCGTAGTGGTCATCAAGCATAATATTGTGCGGAATACTTCCTTCTAGAATGTTTGACCCAAAATAGGCCGTAACTACCCATTCACCTTGTGCGTTTTTTTCGCACAATTTCAAGCGCTTTCCGTTGGTTTCGTCGCCAAAAACATAGGTATCTCCAGCGGGGTTTAACCATCCCTGGTGGTTGTATCCTTGGTCTTGATAAAAGGTCATATTCTGCAAGAACAGGGGAGATGACGGATTTGAAAAGTCATAAACCCTAAGGCCATCAAAGCCGCAATTGAGTATGGCTATGTTGTTTCGAACATATCCATCGTGCACTTCTGGAATGTCAGACGGACCCGTGTAGACCAATTGAGGATTTAGCGGATCTGCTAGCGAAAAAACGCGCATGGCATATTGATTAGTCGGCAATCCGTTTTCAATGGTTGTAAGTATGAATGCGTAGAGTAGGGCATGAGTGGTGTCAATAAATAGATTGTGCACTCTTCCAAAGTCATTGTCTATTTCAGCTGCCAGATCTATGGAATGAGGAAGATTGGAAAGGTCGATAATTTGCAATTTACTAGGACCTTCATCGCAGACTGCATAGAGGTAATTTTTATAGGACTTATAATCGCGATGTATCACTTGAGTAGAGGAAAAGTTCCCTTCAACGAACCCGATATTTTGAAATTGATCCTTGTCCGTGATAGCGAAAAGGTGTGTTCCCATTGTGCTTCCCAAAACTGCGTACTCGTGCTCTTTGTAAGCAAAGACCCAACAATCGTTGTATCGTGCCATACTGGTGCTCACAATAATGCTTTCGTCTGTCCATTGGTCCAACAACTCCACGTTGCGATGATCTTGAGCTCGTGATGGAAAGAGGATCAGGCCGTTGATTAAAAGAAGGAAGAAAAGGACTTTGCGCACTAGCTAATAACTATTCATAGTTTTCGTTAAAAGTAAAGCCATTGGTCCAATTATAATTATTTTTGGTCCTCAATTTTATTCCATGCCCAAAACGCTTGTTATAATTCCAACCTATAATGAAAGTGAGAATATTCGCCTCATGGTGGATAAGGTGATGTCCTTCGAAGACAATTTTCATCTATTGATTGTAGACGATAATTCACCAGATGGGACAGCCGCAATAGTAGAACAAATGATGACCGCTTACGAAGGTCGATTGTTCTTGCTCAAAAGATCTGGAAAATTGGGATTGGGAACAGCTTACATAGCAGGCTTCAAATATTCTATGGAACACGGCTATCAATACAGTATTGAAATGGATTGTGATTTTTCGCATAACCCAGATGATTTAACACGTTTGGTTGCCAGTTGCGATGCAGGAGCGGATGTAACAATCGGTTCGCGCTATTGCAAGGGCGGGGGAGTGAAAGATTGGCCGATGAACCGTCGATTGTTGTCTTACTTCGCTTCCATTTACGTGAGAATGGTTTTGTGGATTAGCGTAAAAGACACGACAGCTGGATTCAAGTGTTACAACAATAAAGTATTGCGCAAAATAGATCTGAACAATATTCCTTTCAAGGGTTATGCATTTCAGATATACATGAAATATGCGGCAATCAAGAAAGGCTTTAAGGTGAGTGAAGTTCCAATTATTTTCAAGGACCGTGAACGCGGTACTTCAAAGATGAGTGGCAGCATTATCCAAGAAGCGATTTACGGAGTATTAAAAATGAGATTTACCAAGATATGAGAATAGTATTAAAAGGAGGAACAATCGTTAACGAAGGAAAACAATTTGTTGCAGACCTATTAATCAACAACGATCGTATTGAAAGAATTGATTCAAACATTTCTGTTGAAGGAGATGTCAAGGAAATCAATTGTGAGGGTAAATTGATTTTGCCAGGTTGCATCGATGACCAGGTTCATTTCCGTGAACCAGGTTTAACGCAAAAAGCGAATATTTACACAGAAAGTAGAGCTGCTGTGGCTGGTGGTATTACTTCTTTTATGGAGATGCCGAATACCGTTCCCAATACACTTACACAAGAGCTTTTGGAAGATAAGTACCAAATTGGTGCAAAATCGGCCTTGGCGAACTATTCATTTTTTATGGGGGCTTCGAACGATAACGTTGAGGAGGTTCTTAAAACGAATAGTAAGAATGTTTGTGGAGTAAAAATCTTCATGGGCTCATCTACTGGAAATATGTTGGTAGACAATGAAGCGGTTTTACAAAACTTGTTTTCAAGAGTGCCAATGTTGATTGCTACACACTGTGAAGA
>JAOASF010000124.1 GCA_025210175.1 Crocinitomicaceae bacterium
CAACAGGCGTCCTCATTTGTCTCTTAACATGAAGACTCCTAATTTTATACATGAAAAAACCGTGAAGAAAATCTCCACGGTCTAATTATTTATAACCGTCAACCTATTTTAGGACGGGTCAAAACTAAGCTTAGTCTTTCAATACATTACGTGAAATAACGATTTTCTGAACTTCTGATGTTCCTTCGTAAATCTGGGTAATCTTCGCATCACGCATCAAACGCTCAACGTGGTATTCTTTAACGAAACCGTATCCACCGTGGATTTGAACTGCTTCAACTGTTTGCTCCATCGCCACTTTAGAAGCGTACAATTTCGCCATGGCTGAAGATTGGTCGTAGTTACGTCCAGCATCTTTATCCAAAGCAGAGCGGTAAACCAACAATTTAGCTGCATCGATTTCAGTAGCCATGTCTGCCAATTTGAAAGCGATTGCTTGGTGCTTGCTAATTTCTTTTCCGAAAGCCTTGCGCTCTTTTGAGTAAGCCAATGCCAATTCGTAAGCTCCACCTGCGATACCCAAAGCTTGAGCTGCAATTCCGATACGTCCACCCGAAAGAACTTTCATAGCGAATGTAAATCCGAATCCATCCTCACCGATACGGTTAGCCTTAGGAACTTTTACGTCGTTGAACAACAAAGTGTGCGTATCACTTCCGCGAATTCCCAATTTGTCTTCTTTCGCTCCAACTACGAAACCTTCCATACCTCTCTCTACGATCAAGGCGTTGATTCCTCTGTGTCCCAATTCAGGGTTAGTTTGTGCGATAACTAGGTAAGTAGATGCCGTGGAACCATTCGTGATCCAGTTTTTCGTACCGTTCAATAAATAGTAATCTCCCATATCAACCGCAGTTGTGCGTTGAGATGTTGCATCCGATCCAGCCTCAGGCTCTGACAAACAGAAAGCTCCGATTTTGTTTCCTGATGCTAGGTCTACCAAATATTTTTGTTTTTGCTCCTCAGAACCGTATTTCTCAAGTCCCCAACAAACCAATGAGTTGTTTACAGACATACAAACTGACGTTGAAGCATCCACCTTCGAAATTTCTTCCATTGCCAAAACGTAAGAAAGAGTATCCATTCCACTTCCTCCGTATTTTGGATCAACCATCATTCCCATGAAACCAAGCTCAGCAAGTTGCTTAATTTCTTCAGCTGGAAAACGCTGATCTCTATCTCTTTCAATTACTCCTGGTTTCAAGACATTCTGTGCAAAATCTCTTGCCGCTGCTTGAACCGCTAGATGCTCTTCAGTTAGTTCAAAATTCATGTTGCTACTATGGTTTAATTCACATTAAAGTCGCAAATTTACGTTATTATTTCCGACTAAATACATTCCTTATGCTTGCTCGTCAAATTATTGGCCTCATGTCTGGCACTTCTCTCGATGGCCTCGACATTGTTCTTGCTCAGTTTAACAAAACGGAGGAAGGTTGGTCCTATGATATCAAGCATGCTAAGACCTACAAATGGAACAAAAAATGGCGTGAAAAGTTGGGGAAAGGCAAAAATATGTCGAGTCCCAAGCTATTTGAATTGGACAAAGCGCTGGGGAAAGAAATGGGCAAAATGGTCAACCTCTTCATCAAGGAATTTACCATCGACCAGAACCAAGTTTCAGCCATAGCCTCCCATGGTCACACGATTTTCCATCAGCCCAAAAAAGGTTTTTCAGCTCAAATAGGATGCGGAACCAGCTTGGCCTTTGAGACGGGAATTCAGGTCATCAATGACTTTCGAAATGCAGATATTATTTGCGGTGGTCAAGGAGCACCTTTGGTTCCAATAGGTGATAAATTACTTTTTGGCCAGCAGGCCGATGCCTTTTTGAACCTCGGTGGGTTTTGCAATATTAGCTTCAAGAAAAACAGAACCTGGATTGCCTTCGACATTGCACCTTGTAATCTCCCGCTCAACGCCTTGGCGCAAACCAAGGATATGAAATACGATCGCGGTGGAAAATTGGCTTCCAAAGGAAAAATCTCTTTCTTCTTGTTGGATTTATTGAATCGACTCTCGTATTACAAACAAAGCCCGCCTAAAAGTTTGGGTACAGAATGGCTGGAAGAAGCCTTTTTTCCCATGATCAAGTTTAGCAATTCAACCAAAGACAATTTGTGTACCGTTGTAGAACACATTGCCATTCAAATTTCAAATGTCATAGAGCAAAACAACCTCAAATCGATCTTTGTAACAGGAGGTGGTGCGAAAAATGACTTTTTGATTCGACGCATACAGCACCACTCCAAGGTGGACTTAATCTTACCAGACCAAAACATCATTGATTTCAAAGAAGCCTTGATTTTCGCGTTTTTAGGAGAACTTTACTTATCAAAAATTCCGAATACAATACCGAGTGTTACTGGTGCTAAAAAAGCCACCATAGCAGGAGTTTTGCATCGACCATTGCCCGCATAAGTTTCTTCTTTTTCGTCCCAGTTTAACGTTCAGAGTTTATTAACTTTGCGCCACTTAAAAGATTGAAATGAAAGAACTATTGGAGAAATTCGAAAACAAACAACCAGAAATTGTTTTCGAATGGAATGACTCTGAAACAGAAGCACAGGGTTGGGTAGTAATTAACTCCTTGAGAGGGGGAGCCGCTGGTGGTGGTACCCGCATGCGTCAAGGTCTTGATAAAAG
>JAOASF010000125.1 GCA_025210175.1 Crocinitomicaceae bacterium
GTATCGCGGGTTCGAATCCCGCTCTCTCCGCAGCAAAGCGAAGGATTATTTGAAAAAAGATCTTCGCTCTTGTAAGATTGCATTAGGTGTTTGACACAAACACAACAACTCAAAGTGCTGGGTTTCAAATTGGCAACGAACTGAAACTCGGATTCCATGGTTAACCCACTACTGAATCCACAGCAATTTGCGTTCAAACTATTCGGCTACAGGCTTGATTTGGTAACAATTTCCAAACATAGCTTTGTCGAATAATTTTTTATTTTTGGCTTAAATTAAAATTGAAGTATACGATTAAATTAATCTTTTAGAACATGAAAAAAATAGTAAGTTCTTTAGTAATTGCAGCAGTTATGGCCTTCGGGTTCAACAACGTTTCAGCTGCCGAGGGAGATTCATTGAACCCTGAAACAGCGCCAGTTGAGCAAGTTGTAGATCCAGTTTCTGAAGCTGCAAACGAAGGTGAAACAAAAGAGCAAGCAAAACCAGAGAAAGAAGAGGCTCCGGAATTGAACTTTGTTCAAACTTTGAAACAAAAATACATCGAGGGTGACCCATTGTGGATGACTCCAGTATTGATCTGTTTGATTATCGGTATCGCATTGTCTATCGAGCGTATCGTATACTTGAACTTGTCAACAATCAACTCAACAAAATTCATGAACGAGGTAGAAGCAGCCTTGAAATCTGGAGGTGTTGAAGCAGCGAAAGAAGTATGTAGAAATACACGCGGACCAATCGCTTCTATTTACTACCAAGGATTGGATCGTTCATCAGAAGGAATCGAAATGGTTGAAAAATCAGTTGTTTCTTACGGTGGAGTTCAAATGGGATTGTTGGAAAAAGGATTGACTTGGTTGCAATTGTTCATCGCATTGGCACCGATGTTAGGGTTCTTGGGAACGGTAATCGGTATGATCCAGGCCTTCGATAAAATTATCCAAGATGGACAGGTATCTCCAACTACAGTAGCAGGTGGTATTAAGGTATCGCTTTTGACAACTGTATTCGGTTTGATCGCTGCGATCTTCCTTCAAATTTTCTATAACTACATCACGTCTAAAATTGACGGTTTGGTGAACGACATGGAAGATGCATCTATCTCTTTGGTAGATATGATGTTGAAAAACAACGTAACGAAAGCGTAATTGTTTGACCTTTTAATAGACAGAACATGAAAGATATCACGAAATACATGAACATTCTTAAGGTGACTCTAGCAGTTATCGGAATCGGAGTGTGTCTTTTCTTGTTCGGTGGTCCAAACAACACTGCTGAACTTACAGAGATTGAAACATTCCGCGACGGAGGTAAAATGACAGCAGCAACATGGTACACAATCATTGTTTTGGTTGGATGTGTTGCCTTGGTATTGTTATTCTTCGTCGTTCAACTAATCACCAATACAAAGAAAACATTGATGTCCATCGTTGGAATCTTGGCGGCCTTTGTATTGTATATCATTTTGTACTCCGTTGGTTCTTCAGACACAAGTGAATCACTTGGTTTGACACAATCATTGGGTACGGAAGTAGCAAGCAGCACCATTTCTGCAACAACTGCTGGTTTGTACGTTGTATTCGCAGGATTGGGGATTTCAGTAGTTGCTATCCTTGCTGGAAGCTTCTTGGGAAAATTGATTAAATAAAAAACGTAAACATGGCAAAGCGCGAAATACCAGAAATTAATGCAGGTTCGATGGCCGACATCGCCTTCTTGCTTTTGATTTTCTTCCTTGTTACCACAACAATGGACCGTGATCAAGCTTATGTCCGTAATATTCCCAAGAAGATTGATGTTATCGATAAAGTAGAAATCGAGCAACGTAACATTCTTGCCATTAAAGCTAACTCTTTAAACCAGTTGATGGTTCGAGGAACAATGATTGCAGATCCGGATGACATTTCGGAGAAAATCATTGAGTTTTACCAAAAGAATGAAAAGCGCAACGATCCTACGAACAATTTCCCAATGTACACACGCATTGGAATGGATTTCATCAATACTCAAATCGATCAAATTGATAGTGAAATTGCAAGCTTAGAAAGTCAGGATGCACCAGCAGAAATGATTGATTTTAAGTACAGCCAAATAGAAGAATGGAACAAGAAGAAAAAGTCCCTTCAATTATATGGCGGTCCTGAGCTTCCAGAAATTCACTTCCAAGCGAACATTCGTATTGAGGTTCAAGATGCTACGGAATACGGACTTTTTGCCAAAATTCAAACGGAAATCGAGGAAGCAATTTTTGAATTGCGCGACGGTGAATCACAGCGAATTTTTGGTGAAGGTTACGGAATTATTAAAAGCCGTTACGCGCAAGATCAAGACCCTGCTGACAAGAGCAAATTAGACTTGTTAGAGGTATTGTATCCAGCTCGTATCATTGAAGTAACACCGAAAAAATAAACGGAACTATGTCAAAATTTAAAAAAGATTCTAGCAAATCGGTTCCAGGAGTAAACACATCGTCTCTTCCTGATATCGTTTTCATGCTTCTTTTCTTCTTCATGGTTGCAACTACATCGAAGGAAGTTGATCCAACGGTTAGTGTAGACCAGCCAGAGGGTGATAAAACAGAAGACATGACTCCGTACAAACAACGTTCTGAAATTGACTTCTTGTACTTGGGTGAACCAAGAAACAAATCAAGAATTGAAGATTTCAAAATGGGCTACGCTTTATCTTTGGATAATGTAGTTCAAGCGACTCCAGATGAATTGTACACAACCAATGCTGTAGGGCAATGGAAGAAGGACAAGTTTGAGGAGAAAAAATCTCGCTTGAGCGTTCCAATTGAAAGTGTAATCACTTGTGTTAAAGCCGACAAGGGGGCGCCAACAGGTTTGATTTTTGACATTCGAAAAGAATTGCAAAACATCAACGCCTTAACAATCGCCTACGCTGTCCGCGATAACAGCAATATCTAAAAGATTCAATTTTAAGATCACAATAAAAAGCCCGGTTTTCGAACCGGGCTTTTTTGTTGTTGGTGTCTCGTCCTGAAATAAGTTGACAATATTTTGACTTATTATGAGAAAGGCAGACTCTGCAAAGAAGAAACGTAGTCAGCGAGATTACAACATGGGCTTTAAATTAGCCGTAGTCCAAGATA
>JAOASF010000126.1 GCA_025210175.1 Crocinitomicaceae bacterium
ACAGTGAATCGCTTGTGCCAACTCAATGGGATTCGTTCAACTACACGTTTGCAAATTGGTCGAACCTTAAGAGTTAAATAAAACCCCTTAAATTTTCATTGGCAGACCCTGTCTGCAAATTATTCTTTTTTCGCTGCGTGAAAAATTGTAAATTACTACATGCAGTGTAAATACAGAGTTATTCTTTCCATTGATGGCGGTGGGATAAAGGGCTTAGTGCCCCTACGAATTTTGTCATTTCTGCAACAGGAAATCCACCGAATGGATGAGCAGGTACGATTGGCCGAGCTCATTGATGTTTTTTCAGGTTCAAGTACAGGTTCTATTATAGGAGGAGCTTTAATGATTCGCGATGAGAAAGGGAACGTTAAATTCTCTCCTTCGGATATGCTTGAATTATACCTTCGTAGAGGAAAACAAATATTCTCAAAAAATGTAGGGGTAGATCCTTCCAACTCAGTTTATCCACTGAGCTTTGTGTTGGATCATTTCTTCGGTGATATTACTGTTGAGAAGATTCACAAAAGATTTCTGTTCGTTTCTTACGACATGAAGTCTGATTCAACGTATTTATTTACCGACACAGCTGATCGTTTTAGAGATTTACCCTTGTCCAAAATGATGATCGCTTGTAGCGCCTATCCAGGCATTTTCCCTCCACTTGAATTAGGAAATCTCCTGCTTGCTGATGGTATGGTAGCTGCCAAAAACCCAACAGAACTGGCTTACAATTATGCCAAGATGTTCTATCCAGACGACCCCATCATCGTGTTGAGTTTAGGGACTGGGAAATGTGCGGATGGAAGAATGGATGTTATTGACTCTGAAATGGAATTGGTTCACGAAAAAATGGAAGCCCTTCGCCATGAAGATAAAAGTTTGATCTACTTCCGAATGCAGCCAACTTTGAGCAAATACGTATCCCAAAACGCAGATGTTACCGACATCAATATCCACGAATTGATAGAGGATACGGATAAGTATTTAGACAGTCAGCGTGCAGAATTGAGAAGATTGTTGAGTCTGATTAAAATAAAAGTAGAACAAATAGCGTAGTTTAACATTCCTTAATACCATTTGTTATACCTTTGCTTTCCGTATGAAGTATCTACTTTTTATGGCTCTCGCAGCCGCTCTACTTTCTTGTTCTGAATACAATAAGGTGTTGAAATCAGACGATTATCAAAAGAAATTTGATTTAGCCGAACAATTGTACGCTAATCAGAAATACGAAAGAAGCATTTCCCTTTATGAACAAATCTACCAGCGTTTTCCAAAAACCGGTGAAGGAGAACTTTCCTATTACCGCATTGGTAAAGGTTACTATGAGGTGAAAGATTATTACATGGCCGGTTACTACTTGGGAGCATTCACGACACGTTTTCCTTTTAGTCCTAAAGCACAAGAAGCCTTGTTTTTGTCAGCAATGTGCTCAGTGAAAAATTCTCCTGAACCAACTCTAGACCCTACAGAAACGGAGTTGGCAATCAATGATTTGCAATTGTTTGTAGACCGTTACCCAGACTCAGAATTGGTTGATTCGTGCAATTATTGGATCGACGAGCTTCGCTTTAAGTTGGAAACCAAGGAATACAATGCGGTGAAACAATACGCTCGAACGGAGTATTTCCGCGCAGCAGTGGTTGCTGCGGAGTCTTTTTTAGAACATTACCCACGTTCGCAATTCCGAGAAGAAATCTGTGAGTTACTGGTGGAGAATTCTTATTTATTGGCAAAAAATTCAGTAGAATCCAAAAAGTTAACCCGAATCGAGGAAACCTCGAAAAGATATAGTAATTTTGTAGCCGAATTTCCCAATTCTTCAAGCCTGAAAAAACTTCTAGAGCAAGTGGATGAGTTGGAAAATTTGAGAACCAGTATAACAAATAGTAATAGCAACAAGCAATAAGATGAACTTTAAGAATAGCTCTGCTGAAAAAACAACCATTACACGCGACACTGTTGTATTCGAAGATAAGTGTGGTAACATTTACGAAGCAATCGTTGCGATGTCTAAAAGAGCCAATCAAATCTCTACAGATTTGAAGGAGGAGTTGACGAACAAGCTTCAAGAGTTTGCTTCATCTACGGATAACTTGGAAGAAATTTTCGAAAACCGTGAGCAAATTGAAATTTCTAAGTTCTATGAGAAATTGCCGAAGCCAGTTGCTATGGCAATGGATCAATTGATGGACGACGAAATCCATATTCGAAAAATAGAAAAATAAGCTATGCAAGGAAAGCGCATCCTTCTTGGGGTAACCGGAGGAATCGCAGCTTACAAGATTGCGACGCTCGTACGATATTTTAAAAAAGCCGGGGCAGATGTCAAAATTATTATGACACCTGCCTCTGTCGATTTTATAAGTCCCCTTACACTAGCCACACTTTCTAAGAATCCTGTCTATTCGCAGTATTGGGACGCAAATACAGGAGAATGGACCAATCATGTTGAATTGGGGCTATGGGGAGATGTCATGGTCATTGCACCTGCAACGGCCAACACACTGGCCAAAATGGCCGTTGGTTTATCTGATAATTTGTTGCTGACGACTTACCTCTCGGCGAAATGTCCCGTTTTCATTGCACCCGCAATGGATTTGGATATGTATCAACACCCAACCACCAAGCGAAATCTTTCTCTATTGGAACAAGACGGAATTCAGATTCTTCCAGCTCAAAAAGGAGAATTGGCCAGCGGCTTGAACGGTGAAGGTCGTATGATGGAGCCCGAGGACATTTTTACAGCTATCGAAAGCTTTTTGACAAAGGACCAGGAACTCCAAGGGAAAAAGGTACTCGTTACAGCTGGTCCGCCCTTTGAGGCAATTGACCCTGTTCGTTTCATTGGGAACCATTCCAGCGGAAAAATGGGAGTTGAATTGGCAAAAGCACTTCGTAACAAGGGAGCACAGGTGACCTTGGTTCTCGGACCCAATTCAATTCAAGATGATTTGACTGGTATCGACGTGAAACCGATCCGTTCAGCAAAGGACTTGTTAGCTGTGGTCCAAGAAGAATGGGCGAAGCAAGATGCGGGTATTTTTGCGGCAGCTGTGGCAGATTACCGACCGGCCAAGGTAGCTGATCAGAAGATCAAAAAGAAGGAAGATGCCTTGACCATCGAGTTAGTAAAAAATCCCGATGTTTTGAAATGGGCAGGAGAAAACAAAAAAAATCAATTTTTAATTGGTTTTGCCCTCGAAACAAATAATGAGAAAGAAAACGCTCTTGGGAAATTGAAAGCAAAAAACCTAGATGCAATCGTATTGAATTCACTACAAGACAAAGGTGCTGGATTTGCGCACGACACTAACAAAATATGTATCTTCGATAAGAACAATAAAATGACCGATTTTGAGTTAAAATCAAAGAAATCGGTGGCTCAGGATATTGTTGACTACCTTTCAAATCGACTTTGATATGAAATTACTTTTATCGTTTCTTTTTACCGTTTCCATTTTGGGTTTAAAGGCTCAGGAATTGAACTGTACCGTCACAATTGTAACGGATGCCAATTTGGAAGTGAGTACAAATGATAAAGACATTATCGACCAGTTGAAACAAACGGTCTATGAGTTCATGAACAATACCCAATGGACGAAGGATAAGTTCAAGATCGAAGAAAGAATCAATTGCAATATCCAAATTCAAATTCAATCCATTCCTTCAACTGGAAATTTTGTTGGATCCATGCAGGTGCAGTCTACCAGACCAGCCTTAAATAGTTCGTATAATACAACTGTATTTAACTTTCAGGATGACAATGTACAGTTTGGCTTCCAGCGAAATGCCATTCTCAACTATGCACCGAATCAGTTTCGCGATAACCTGACTTCCATTTTGGCTTTTTACGCCTACTTCATTATAGGAATGGATTACGACACCTTTTCATTGAAAGGAGGCACTCCCTATTTTAATGAGGCACAAAACATTGTCGCCAATGCACAATCAGCAGCAGGAACTGGGTGGAAATCAAACGAAAGTGGAGGGAAGAGAAACAGATATTGGTTAGTAGACAATATTTTGCAGCAGCTTTTTGAACCACTTCGCGAATGCACTTATGAATACCACAGAAAAGGGGTGGATAAAATGTATTCCAATTTGGACGAGGCACGTAAAAACATTTATGCAGCCATGACCAAATTGAACAGAGTGGCGTCAACCCGACCAAACTCGGTGAATCTTTTGAATTTTGTACAGGCAAAATCACTGGAGTTGAAAAACCTATATGAAGATGCCGAAATAAAAGAAAAGCAGGATTTGGTGAATTTAATGTCCCGAATAGATCCAGCTAATGCTTCTAAATACGAACAAATTCTCAACTAATGCTACAATCCATTTGGATTAAAAATTTTGCCTTAATCGATGAATTGAGGTTGGATTTCAAGGCTGGCTACACGGTCTTAAGCGGTGAAACAGGGTCGGGAAAATCAATTTTTTTGGGTGCACTCAATCTCATTCTCGGTGAAAGAGCGGATTATACGCTAATTGGTCCAAATGGACAAAAGGCAATCGTAGAGGTGGAATTTCAACTTTCGGAATCCTTGGTGTCTTGGTTTAATCAAGAAGATTTGGACTTCGCAAAGGCTAGTCTTATTCGTAGGGAGATTGCGGAATCGGGACGTTCCAGAGCTTTTATTAATGATGTACCTGTTTCCTTAAATCAACTGAAAGACCTGTGCTCGCAGTTGGTCGCAATCCATTCTCAATACGATACTTTGACTCTCAAGAATAAGTCCTATCACTTGGATTTGGTGGATGTGCTTGGTAGGTTTATGCCAAACAGACAAGCGATCAGCCAATTGTATGCGAAATGGACGAAATTAAAAACAGAGTGTAAACTCCTGGAGGAGAAAATTCAAAAAGCTCGGGCAGATCAGGATTATTTAATTTTTCAAATCGACGAATTGAAAAACCTAGAGCTCACGGCAATAAATTATGAAGAGCTTGAGGATGAGTTGGCTCAATTAGAGCATGTTGAAGAGATTCAAAATACGGTATCTTCTTTCTTGCAATTGATGGATGCGGAGCCATCTATTTTGGGCGCCCTCAATGGAATAAAGTCCAATTTCGAACGACTTTCTACAATCAATTCTGAATTGAAAGATTTTGCGGAGAGAATTGCTTCACTGAGTGTTGAAACCAAGGAACTAACCAGCGATTTGCATGCCTATTTGGGTCGAGTTGAACAGAATCCGGAAAAATTGAATATCCTGACTGAGAAACTGGATGCATATAATCGGGTAATGACCAAACATGGTTGTCAATCGCAAAGTGAACTACTTGATTTGTTGAATGGCTGGGAAGATCAGTTGTCGGATGCCGATGCAGGTGATGAAAAATTGGAACAACTCAAGGAGGAAGCAAATCTCGTTCAGAATCAATTGGTGACAAAGTCCCGTGAACTGCATGAAGATAGGTTGAAGGTGGTGCCTGAAATCGAAAAACAAATGCTTCATATCCTTCAAGAGTTGAAACTCCCAGAAATGAAGGTAAGGTTTGATCTGAGCAAAAAGGAGCAACTGAACCATACGGGTATTTCAGAAGTGTCTTTCCTGATTCAGCCGAACCCAGGAATGGGGTGGCAGCCAGTAGAAAAGGCAGCTTCAGGGGGAGAGTTGTCGCGCTTGATGTTGACAATTCAATATTTGGTTTCGGAAAAAACAGCGATGCCAACTGTCTTGTTTGATGAAATCGACACGGGTGTTTCAGGAGAAGTGGCACAAAAAATAGGCTTACTACTTAAGAAGATGGGAGCAAATTTTCAGCTAATAGCCATTTCGCATTTACCGCAGGTGGTTGGGAAAGCACAAAACCATATTAAAGTTGAGAAAAACGCCTTGCAAGATCGAACTGTCAGTAAACTACGTTATCTGAACGAAGAGGAAAGAGTAGAAGAGGTTGCGAGGTTAATGAGTGGTGCTACAATCAACGATGCAGCCAAGGAAAGTGCGAAAAACTTGATGGCCGAGGAATGAAATGGTCATTGGACAAAATAGATTTCGAATCCGATTGGAAAATCAACTATGGAGATCGAATTCAATTTTTAGGGAGTTGTTTTTCTGAGCATATTTTTCAAAAATGTCGAAAAGCAGGCCTTTCGGTTGGTAACTCTGCTTTTGGAACACTTTTTCATCCTCTTGCCATAGCTAATATTCTACAACAGGCCATAGCCAATAAACCAGAGGCTAATGTTTTAGAACGAGAAGGGGTGTATTTCTCATGGAACGCCTCTACCGTTTTTCAAGGGGAGTCAGAATCCGAACTCATTTCTAAATATCAAGGTGAAATCTCAGCACTGCGAAACGAACTCCTGAAGGCCAAAGTCTTGTTTGTGACCTTTGGAACAACGTGGGGGTATCGCCTTAAAGAGAATGACTCTTTCGTGGCCAATTGCCATAAAATTCCCAACCATCATTTTGAAAAAGAGAATACAGCCCTGTCTGTACTCATTGAAAAATGGACAAAATTGTTGAGTGAATTAAAAAAATTGAATCCTGATCTTCAGGTAGTTTTTTCCGTTAGTCCGGTTAGACACATTCGCGATGGAGTCATTGAAAACAACAGAAGCAAGGCTCGATTGCTTTTACTTTGTGAATCTTTAGAGCAGCAATTCAATTCAATTGAGTACCTGCCAGTTTACGAAGTGGTGATGGATGAATTACGCGACTATCGTTTCTTTGAGGCAGATTTAGTTCACCCAAACGAACTGGTCATTCGAGAGATATGGGAGCGATTTGTAAGCGGTTGCTTTTCAGTTGAAGCCCAAGTGATGTACAAAGAGCTGCTGCAGTTACAGAAGTTGATGGCTCACAAACCCATTGTCTCTAATCCTGATTTTGAAAGGGACAGAGAACAAAAACTTCAATCCTTCTTAAAAAAATATCCTGCCATTAATTGGCAATAAAAAAAGCCGCAAATGATGCGGCTTTCTTTTTATCTACGGGTTTTATCTTATTGTCTTTGAGAACTAACTACAACTGTACCAGAGTATTTTGATTTTTCACCTTTCAGAGGTTTTTCAAGCGTTACGCTCCATCTGTAGTTCACAACATCCATGTCAACCATTTCTCCTGTGCTCTTATTTCTACCATCCCAAGGGTTGTTAGGATCATTTGTGCTGAAAACGATATCACCATTTCGCGGATCAATAATCACCATAGTAAATGGAGTGTCTCTCAGCTTCAATGCAGTAGGCAAGAAAGTGCGCGCATCCGAATTTGGATCGTTTGGATACAGGGCATTACTAGGTCGTAAATTATAATCCTCTGTAACATTCACTCTTTTCGCTACGGTTGTAGCACAACCTGAGGCATTATCGCTGGTCAATTCAATTTCCGTATACCCTTTATTGAACAAGTGGATTTCCACATTTTGCCCCTTGTAGGTAATATTGGTTTCCTTGATTCTCCATACTGGGGTTTCAATTTCACCAGTGGCGGACAATTCATAAGTTGGGACCCCATCATCGTAATACTGCTTCACGGCTTCAAAATCAAACACCGGTTTGTGATTCACAGTGAGCGTTTGCGGACGTTTATCGCCAACATTTAAGGTGTAAACTCCAGCCTCATCAAACTTGATTTTGCGTTTGCCTTCGGCTTCGATGGTCTGTTTTTTACCACTAGGTGCTGTAAATGTGAGTGGAAGTTTGAAAGGATTGCTAATTACTTCTGTATCGAACTGACAAACAGCGCCAGAAATAGGGTAATTTTCTATTGGAACATAACGGTCAACAGTTGTATTACCTGGCTTCTCTGGTCTCTCTATTTTTTTCTCAACAGGGGGCGTGAAGCTCTCCTCAGGTTTGCCCACCTGTGGTTCCTCCGCTACCGGTTTTTTAGGAGTATTGGTGATGGCGTTTTCTTCCACCTTCGCAACCGTCTGAACCTCTTTAGGTTCATCATTCTCTGCGATGTTGTTTGAACTAACAACCTCCACTTTTTCTTCTTTAAGTGTGGAAGACTTTTCAGTCACCACTTGATCGTTTGATTTTGCTTGTTGTGTTGTATCATCACCTGAACTCAAATAGCCCAAGGTAGCCAATCCAACAGCCGCCGCCACTGATGCTGCTATCCAAAGAGAGTTAGAACCTCCTTTTGGTTTTACAGGCATCACTTCATCCAATCGAGCCGACATAGATTCCCACGCCTTCGGATCAAAAGGAACCTCCTGATCTTTTAAGGCTGAGCGAAATACTTCTTCTAATTTTTGACTCATTTTATTAATTGTCTAATTGTATATATCTGTCTTTCAGAATCTTTTGCAGATTCGCTTTGGCTTTTGACAAATTGGATTTGGAAGTTCCTTCACTGATGCCAAGCAATTCAGCAATCTCTTTGTGAGAATATTCTTCTATCACATAGAGATTGAAAACTGCTCGGTATTGGGGAGAGAGTTCATCGATTGCTTCCAGGGCAATGCTTGCTTTAAGACTCATTAAGTCTAACTCTTCTTCCTCTATTACAGGATTTGAACTTTCCATTACGAATTCCTCATCGTTTTCCTTTCGAATGGGGTTTTTCTTGTTTTTCCGAATCGCATCGATGGAGGTGTTGACAAAAATTCGTCGCATCCACCCATCAAAAGAGCCGGTGAATTCGTAAGCATCCAATTTTTCAAAGACCTTTATGAAACCTTGCTGAAGAATTTCTTGTGCGTCGTCTTTATCCTTGTGATATCTCAAACACACGCCCATCATTTTACCATAATAGAGCTCAAATAGCTTGGCTTGCGCCTTTCGCTTATTGGCAATACAGCCTTCAATGATCTCTTTAAGTTGATGAGTGTCTTTCACATTGTTTCTATTTGCTAGACGCTAAGTCTAAAATTGGGTTGCCTGCGCTTCAAAAATTCGCCATGGTAGACGGTTAACGCCAAGGACAAGTGTCACAAATAAAGTAATTTTTAGGAGTATTTACGGATAGAAGGAAAATCATTTTATTACTTTTGTGCCAGTTATTTTAACATTCAATAAAACTTTAAATAAATGAAAGTTACAGTAGTGGGAGCGGGTAATGTCGGTGCAACATGTGCAGACGTTCTTGCGCACAGAGAAATTGCCAACGAGATTGTATTGTTGGACATCAAAGAAGGATTCGCTGAAGGTAAGGCTTTGGATATTTGGGAGACTTCTCCAATCAACTTGTACGATTCTCGTACGATCGGTTCTACAAACGATTACACAAAAACTGCTGGTTCAGAGGTTGTAGTTATCACTTCAGGGTTGCCAAGAAAACCTGGTATGTCTCGTGATGACTTAATCGCGACTAACGCAGGTATCGTCAAAACTGTAACTGAAAACATCGTTAAGTACTCTCCAGATGCAAAAATCATTATCGTTTCTAACCCGTTAGACGTAATGACATACTGTGCTTACTTGACTGCTAAAGTTGATTCAAGCAAAGTATTTGGTATGGCAGGTGTATTGGATACAGCTCGTTACCGTTCTTTCTTGGCAATGGAATTGAATGTTTCTCCTAAAGATATCCAAGCGGTATTGATGGGAGGTCACGGAGATACAATGGTTCCACTTCCTCGTTACACAACTGTTTCAGGTATTCCTGTAACGGAATTGATCGAAGAGGAGAAGTTGAACGAAATCATCGAAAGAACAAAATTCGGTGGTGGTGAGATCGTTAAATTGTTGGGTACTTCAGCTTGGTACGCACCAGGTGCAGCAGCTGCTCAAATGGTTGAAGCGATTGTTCGTGATCAAAAAAGAATTTTCCCAGTTTGTGCATGGTTGCAAGGTGAGTACGGTATGAAAGATATCTACTTGGGTGTGCCAGTTGTATTGGGTAAAAACGGAATTGAAAAAATCATCGAATTAGACTTGAACGCTGACGAGAAGAAACTTTTAGAAGAGTCTGCAGTAGCGGTTAAAGGAGTAATGGATGTTTTGGACGGAATGAACGTTACAAACGCTTAATTCGATTAAAATCCTAGAAAAGAAGCATCTCATACGAGGTGCTTTTTTTGTGCCTTAAAGTTTCGAGAAATAAAAAAACCTCCTGAATTTCAGAAGGCTTTCATTTTGAACCGTGGTTCTTATTTCTTGTAGAAAGGCAATTTAACCACCTTTGCTTTCAATTGCTTGTCGCGAACGCCAATGAAGATCTCAGAATCGACAGTATGGTTCCCAATTTCAACGTAACCCAATCCTATTCCCATTTTCATAGAAGGGGACATGGTTCCTGAAGTTACTTTACCAATTGTAGCACCTTCTGCATTGTGAATGGTGTAATCGTGACGAGGAATCCCTCTATCCACCATTTCGAATGCAACCAACTTGCGAGTTACACCAGCTTCTTTTTGTTTTGCTAAGAAGTCAGAGTCAACAAAGTCTTTCGTGAATTTCGTAATCCATCCCAAACCTGCTTCCAATGGAGAAGTCGTGTCGTCGATATCGTTTCCGTACAAACAGAAGCCCATTTCCAAACGCAAGGTGTCACGAGCAGCCAAACCGATTGGTTTGATACCGTATTCAGCTCCAGCTTCAAAAACTTTTTTCCAAACTTGTTCTACTTCTGAATTCTTACAATAAATCTCAAAACCTCCACTTCCAGTGTATCCAGTTGCAGAAATGATTACGTGCTCGATTCCAGCGAAATCAGCTACTTCAAATGTATAGTAAGGAATTCTCGTCAAGTCAACCGAAGTTAATGAATTCATTGCCTCAGCCGCCTTAGGACCTTGGATAGCTAACAAAGAGTATTCGTCCGACAAATCACGCATTTCAACCCCCATGTCGTTATGAGAAGAAATCCAATTCCAATCCTTTTCAATATTGGAAGCGTTCACTACCAATAAGTACTGCTCTTCTTTGATACGGTATATGATTAAATCGTCTACGATTCCCCCTTTTCCATTCGGCATACAGCTGTATTGTGCCTTTCCGATTGTCAATGTGCTGGCGTCATTAGAAGAGATTTTTTGAATCAAGTCCAAGGCTTTCTCACCGGTCAAAAGGAATTCACCCATATGAGAAACATCAAAA
>JAOASF010000127.1 GCA_025210175.1 Crocinitomicaceae bacterium
ATTCTCGTTAAGCGTCCTGTACCTCCACAAGTTGGACAGCTCTTGAAAGTAACACCAGGCGCATTGACCAATTTGTTTACTTTGATTTTCTTGCGCACACCTTCAGCGATTTCTTCGAGTGTGAGTTTCATTTTAACGCGAAGGTTGGTTCCTCTTGATTGGCGTGATCCTCCACGTGAGCCTCCTCCGAAAGAGCCTCCTCCAAAGGCACCTCCAAAAATATCACCGAATTGCGAGAAGATATCATTCATATCCATTCCACCTCCTCCAAAACCGGAAGCGCCTCCCATTCCCGCATGTCCAAAACGATCATAGCGCGCTCGTTTCTCCTGATTCGAAAGTACCTCGTAGGCCTCAGCAGCCTCTTTAAACTTCGCCTCAGCCGTTTTGTCGTCAGGATTTTTATCCGGGTGATATTGCAAGGCTAATTTTCGATATGCCTTTTTTATTTCTGCATCCGAAGCACTTTTGCCAACTCCTAATACTTCGTAATAATCTCTTTTCTCGCTCATCTCTTTCTATTATTGCCCAACCACAACTTTGGCGAAGCGGATCACTTTGTCATTCAGGTAATATCCCTTTTCCACATCGTCAACGATCTTTCCTTTCAGTTCATCAGATGGTGCTGGAATATTGGCAATTGCTTCGTGGATTTCACTATCAAACTCACCTCCTTTGGCCTCCATAGCCTTCAGGCCTTTTCCTTCAAGTATGGTTTTAAACTTATTGTAGATCAACTGAAAACCTTCTTTCAAAGCCTGGGCATCGTCTACATTTTCGTTGTTTTGAATGGCTCTTTCGAAATCATCTAGAACTGTTAGCAAATCCTTCAATACCCCTGCGCTGGCAGTGCTTATCAAATCTACTTTTTCTTTGTTCGTGCGCTTGCGGAAATTCTCAAACTCTGCATACAGTCTGATAAATTTCGCATTTGCCTCTGCCAATTGTTCTTCTAAAGTAGGCTCCTTTCTCTCTGTAGCCTCGTCTGCCTTGTTTTCAGCCACTTCTTCGTTTTGTACTTCTGCTTGAGCATCTTGTACTTTCTCTTCTTGCTCTTGTACTTTATCTTGATCTTTTGACATTCTATAATTTTTGAAAATCGAACGCAAAGATACTGCCAATTCGCAAAATGAGACAAGCTGTCAGGTCCTGCTCGCAAATCCGAAAATATGACATAAAAAAAAGCCACCCTTGTCAGGATGGCTCTTTTATGATGTGAAACAAGTTTCTTTTATGGCTTTTCGCGCAAGACCTCTGGTCCGTTCGATTCACGTACCATGTCCGCCTCTGCGATTGTAATTCTTTTGCCTTGATAATAAGCTGTGATGAATGCGTCACCAAAACCAGCAGCTTTGGCTTTTTCATACACACTTGTAGCTTCTTCTACACTGTGAAAAATACCGGTGAAGTAACGCTTGGTTCCGTCTTCGATATTCAAGGTGTATATAGGAGAAATGTTCTTCCAAAAATTCTCTGGCATATTTCTAGAGAAAACAGCCAATTGCACGGTGTAAAACAATTTGTTTCCAACTGTTGGATCCGACATCAAGTCTTTGAATTCAGGCATTTGAACTGTTCTACCCTTTGTATCAACGTGTGTACCTTCTGGCGTATTTGGTTCCTCATCCAAATAGTTGGCTACACCGTCCTGATCATCGTCAGCCATGTCTTTCTGAACTTTCTCCATCGACTCTGAAATTTCTTCTAAGGTCGACTTAGCAGCTTCCAATGCTTGACGCATAGAATCTAGTTCATCGTTGTTGCTGGCATCTTCATATCTCCAATCCATGTGCTTTTGACTTTTTCCGAGGTAAATGGACAAACCAACAGTCAAGGTTCCCATCGAAGAACTGAAACCACCTTGAACGGCACTTGGTGTTTGCATGTCCCAATTTCTGTTTTGTCTCAACATGGCATAAAAAGACAAGTCAGTTGTAAGGGCTACTTTTTCACTTAACTTAAAAATAGGCATGAAACCAACGGTGAAATATCCTGCTTTTTCTTTGGCTGTAGTCATAGCGCCGGTCCCGTTTAAAAAGGCCAAACCTGGACCTACGTGAACCATTAATCCTAAATGTTTAGAAAAAGTTTCGAATTTTCCGATTCTACCCACATTCAACATAGCCTCCAAGGCACCTGTGTGCATTACCGTATGAAATTCCTGTGAATTTTTACTTCCTTGAATGTCGTTCATACCGTAACCAAAACGCAATCCAAACGCTGGGTTTAACATAACACGTCCGTTTAATCCAACGTGGAATAAACTAGCTAATCCCACACCATAAGAAGGTGTGAAGCGTTGCATGGGTTTGATTGCACCGCCATCAATGTCTATCGACCATTTGTTGTAAGTCTCTTGTGCGGTTACGGGAGTCATCGCAGTTAAACACGCGATGCCGAAAATCGTTAATAGTTGTTTCTTCATTTCACTCATTTGTCCATTGTCTTACGGAGGTTAGAGTGATTAGTTACACAATATAACAACTTATTTTAACAAGCTATCAAGCGTGGTATGTAGGTTCAAACCTCTAATGCTCTCACCTTTTGCAACTATTTCTCCTTTGCCATTTACGAGAAATGCAGTGGGAATATATTGAACTCCATAGGCTTTGGCATTTACACCTTCCTTATCCCAAACATGGTTTTTCCAAACTAAACCATCCTTCTCTATTGCTTGAACCCATGGCTCTGCAGCTCGATCCAAACTCACAGAAAAAACCTCAAAGCCTTTACCACCTTTGAATTTTCTTTTTTGATACTTCTTATAGGCTTCCACTACATTTGGGTTTTCCATTCTGCAGGGTCTGCACCAAGAGGCCCAAAAATCGATTAAAACCATCTTTCCTTTGAGATCAGAAAGCTCAATCGTTTTACCATCTGGGGATGTCAATTCAATATTCGGAGCCTTATCTCCAACATTCAGTTGCGGTTTATCGTCTTGAAAAGACACCAAGAATAGAAGGGGTAAGAAGTAAAGGAACTTTTTCATGTCTTAGATTCTTCTGATATCGGCACCCAGGTTGTTCAATCGAATATCAATATCCTGGTATCCTCTATCTATTTGTTCAATATTGTGAATGGTACTTTTTCCTTTTGCGCTCAAAGCCGCAATCAAGAGTGAAACCCCAGCACGAATATCTGGTGATGTCATTTGAATACCTTTCAAACTGTGCTGTCTGTTCAAGCCAATCACTGTTGCTCTGTGCGGATCACACAAAATGATTTGCGCCCCCATGTCGATCAGTTTATCCACGAAGAACAAACGCGATTCAAACATTTTTTGATGAACCAAAACACTTCCTTTCGCTTGAGTGGCAACCACCAAAATAATGGAAAGTAGATCTGGTGTAAACCCGGGCCAAGGCGCATCTGCTATGGTGAGTATAGATCCATCAATAAAGGTATCTATGGCGTAACTTTCTTGCTCGGGAATGTAAATATCATCTCCTCTACGTTCCAATTGAATACCTAATTTTCGGAATACATCCGGAATAATACCGAGGTTATCCCAGCTTACATCCTTGATCGTAATTTCGGATTGAGTCATGGCAGCCAAACCGATAAAAGAGCCAATTTCAATCATATCTGGAAGAATGCGGTGATAGCAACCACCCAATTCTTTCACTCCTTCGATATGTAGCATATTGGAACCAATTCCATCAATTTTTGCCCCCATACTGTTGAGCATCTTACAAAGCTGTTGAAGATAAGGTTCACATGCCGCATTGTAGATGGTCGTTTTTCCTTCTGCCAAAACAGCAGCCATTACCACGTTGGCCGTACCCGTAACTGAAGCTTCATCTAAATGAATATAGGCTCCTTTTAATTTCTTTGCTTCAACCGAATAGAAATATTCACCCGCATCGTAATTGAATTTAGCCCCTAATTTGGCGAACCCCTCAAAGTGAGTATCCAATCGCCTTCTTCCAATTTTATCTCCACCTGGCTTTGGAATAAACCCTTTACCGAAGCGTGCGAGAAGTGGTCCAACAATCATGATAGAACCTCTCAATGAGGATGCTCTTTTCTTGAAGTCCTCGGTATTGAAGTAATTCAGATCAATATCTTTGGCTTGAAAGATGAAAGTTCCTTTTTCTACCTTTTCTGTTTTCACCCCCATGGTTTGCAAGAGGTTGATCAGTTTATTGACATCGATGATGTCTGGAAGGTTTGAAATGGTGACCTTTTCTTGGGTAAGCAAAACAGCACATAGTATCTGTAAAGCTTCATTTTTTGCTCCTTGAGGTACTAATTCTCCTTTCAGCTTTTTCCCTCCATGGATTTCAAAAGACGACATGTATTATTTCTTTTTCTTTTTCGACTTACTTTTTCTTGAAGTTCGATGATTTTGATTCGAGCTTCTACCTAAACTTTTCAGAACCACATTGGTCGAAATGAGATCATCTGGATTGTCGATGTTCAATTCTCCCTTGGACAATTCTTTCAACTGATTGGCAATAAGGTTGTTTTCAACTGCATCGTTGTTGTATGAAAGGAATTGTGTTTTCATGAAATTACCCATCACCTTTGTGAGGTAATCTTTTTCGTCTGGCTTTTGAATTTCTCCTGCAGCAGCCAAAATCTTTTGGGTATACTGTCCATAGTGACCATAGCGAATTCGCGACTTTGGATATTCCATCAACTGAGGCTTTTCATTCAAAATGTCGGGCTTCGGAATTTCGTATGGCGAATCAACGTCTAATTGAAAATCGGACATTACAAAAAGGTGCGTCCATAATTTGTGGCGATAATCGTCCACATCTCTCAAGTGTGGATTCAATTGTCCCATCACCTCAATGATAGCCTGTGCGGCTCTATTTCTTTCGTTTCTATCAGCAATTTCCATTGCATGTGCAATCATATTCTGCACATTTCTACCGTATTCGGGTAAAATCAAAGAAGATCTCGTTGTATTATATTCCATGAATATTTATAGCTAATTAAGACGAGGTGGTTGACCTGATGCTTGTTGGTCAAAGATAAAACTAAAACTTAAAACAGCCCCAGGCTATCTCATCAAATTAATATGACCTCTACCGTCTAAGTACTCATTTCTAAATGTCTTGACTCTTGCGGTATAGGTATAGGTATCGTTATTCTGCAGCACTCCTTTGTAATAGCCATCCCAACCGTGGTCAATATTCGTACTTTCAAACACCATTTCGCCCCATCTATTGAAGATGCGGAAATAAACAACTTCTTTGATCCCCCACCCTCGTAGATAGATGATGTCATTGACACCGTCACCATTCGGCGTGAAAGTGGTTGGTAAATCGATGAAGGTATTTGGGTTCACGTGAATATTGAAAATCCCCTTGGCTTCATAACAGCCAATTACATCTTCCATATCCACGGTGTAAATAATGTCCTCAAATCCTTGGTGCCATGGGTTGGAGCATTGCAAACAACTCAAGGCGGTGTCTGGTGTCCAAAAGAAGGTTACAAAACCATTCTGGTTGTCAATTGGCAATTGAATACTATCTCCAATGACGATAGTTGTATCAAAATTGATATTCTCGAGTGGCGGTACTACATAAATTCGGACTGAATCATTTGAAGTACAAGTAGTCAAGGTGTCGGTAACACTTACTTGCAACCAAGTATTTTCTTCAACATAGGCATTCGGGTTTTGAATGCTATCGTTGTTCAATATTCCTGGAGGAGTCCACAATATCGTTTGTTGAGGCTCGATACCCGCAACACTAACAAAGGCAGTATCTCCCAAGCAAATGGTATCACCGATTCCGGCAATATCTGGCAAGGCATAAACAATGACTTGTTTGGTAATAGTATCTCTACATCCAAATTCATTATTGGCGACCATCAATGTCAAATCGAAGGTATCCACAGTACTATAAGTATGCGGGAAGTTGGTCATATTGGTACCTGATGTTTGTCCATCGCCAAAAACCCATTCAAAGGAATCTGAATTGAGCGAAGTATTGGTGATGTCTAAAGATTCACCTAAACAAAGGGTCGTATCCAACTCGTCGTTTCGCATAAAATCAGCTCGTACCTCTCTGATAAAAATATCTTTTTCGATGGTGTAAGGACAAACGCCACCTGGCCCGTAAACAGTCAGTTTTGCTACGGTTTGTCCCGAAGGAGGAACGAAGAAATAAGCATGGCTAATAGGACTGACATCATTCGTATCAAGACCATCTCCAAAATCCCAAGAATAGCCTCCTACATCGCTTGAATCAATGATGTTAAATTGAATTTCATCTCCCTGACAGATCAAGTTTGTATCAATTTCAAAATCCGCTTCTGGACCAATCACTGTAAACATCCTCGTAATGGTATCTGCACAGCCGTAACTGGTTCTTGCTATCAGCGTTCCGCTATGTGTTCCAGTGGTAAAAACAAAGGCTGGTGAGTTGTTATTGGACGTCTGCCCTGTACTGAAGCTCCACAACGTTTGAACTATCCCAGCTGGACCTGTAGAGGTGTTTTGGAAATTAATAATCTGCGGACTACAAAGTGCAGGCTCGTTATCTACATCAGTGCTATATGAAGCTGTTGGTATTCCCTGAACATCCACATTTATAAAAGCTGTATCTGAACAACCAGAGGCAATCTCGGTGTAGATCATTCTTACATTTACTGTGGTATCTGACAAATAATTGTGATCGACAAATTGTCCACTAGCCGAATTGCCATCTCCAAAATCCCATTGCCAATCCAGACTGGAACCATGTGCGGTATAATCTGTCGCTCCAAATTGAACCAGATCTCCTACACACAAATGAGCAGGATCTGGAATACTGAACACATTCGAAACAGGTTCATAAAAATGCAATACCTGAAGTGCTGTATCAACACAGCCCACTTCACTTGCAACGGTCAATTTTAAGGTATCCCCATTGATGATATCGCCCAATTGTGTGAAAATATGGGTGGTGTTTTGGTTGTTGTCGATCGTACCATCTAGAAAATCCCATTCCCAAAAAATCAAGGTAGTATCTGCAACGCTTAAATCGTTAAAATCCAAGGTGTCGGGAATACAAATCAAATTGTCCGACAACACAAAGTCGGCAGAAACATTGTAAACTGTAACTGTATGTGTCATGGTGTCCGTACACCCATTTTCATCACGTACCACTAACGAAATGGTTTGTGGGCCCGATTCTTCAAATTGCAACTGAACTGTATCACTGGCCGTTGTTATTGGGCGCAAATCCGGATCTGAATAAATCCATTTGTATCCTGTATGGCAATTCTTAAAAACATCCACCGAAGCTGATCCGTTAAAATCGTAATCCAGGAAACCGCAATAAACCGTATCAGTCTCAAAGGCCGCTTGGATTTTTCGGATGTAAATGGTCGCAGAATCTGTTGATACCGGACAACCTGTGGTATCATTGGTAGAACTTAACTTGACCAAGTATTCTCCTGTATTGTTATAGGTGTAGACCGTATCCAGTGCACTAGCAGTATTTCCGTCTCCAAAATCCCATGTGGTTGATGTAGCGCCCATGCTTTGGTTGAACAATTGGATGTCCATCGTATCGCTACAATTATAGATCCAATGAAATTTGGCAATTGAACCTTTTACAGTGATGTAGTCACTTTTCGTAATACTGGACAAACAGCCATTGTAATCGGCCGTTAAGGTCACATCAAAGGTACCAACCGAATCATCAAACATGAAGGTTCCATTGGGATCAGGAAAACAGTTAGACATTGCCTCTGCATCACTGGAATAATTCCAACCATCCACTAGGTTTTGGTTGGCCGAAAGGTTGGTAAAGGTGATGCTATCTTTTGGGCAAATTTCGAGCGGACTCGCAGAAAAATCAAGTGTTAACGGCTCACCTACGTATATCCAAATCGTATCGCTAATATCCTCACACCCCAAATTATTAGTAGCCGTCAGCACCACTGGATATTCACCAGGTTGCGTAAAGGTGTAGGAATGTGGATTATCATTCGCAAAATTGGCGCTTGTTCCATCCCCATAATCGTACTGATAATTAATCAATGGATATTCGGATTGGGATGAATCTGAAAACTCTACTGTCAACGGAGCACAACCACTGGTTACATCCGGCATAAAACGCGCGTAAACCCACCAAAGTGTATCTGTAAATATGTGGGATATTTCACACCCTCCTGCGGTGATTGCAATCAAGGTGCCATTGATAATCTTATAATCCCCCTTGTTGGCATAAGCCGTATCTAGGTTGTTGTAGTCATGCGTTGGACTAGCCAAATCAGACGAATCTCCGTCGTAGAAATACCATTTGTATTCCACAATTGTTGCACTCGTATTGGCAGTATAGGTAATTACCGCTCCTGCTGAATCACATATTGGATTAGGAGTGGCTGTAACCGTTATAGTCGGGTCTTCAACCACAATGGTTGCTGTTGTGTCATCCGAACAAGAGCCATCGGGCAAGGTTGCTGTGAGTGTAAGTGTATGAATTCCTGGGGTTAGGAATACAAGTTCGGGAGTCAAAGTCGTTGTTGAATTGATTTGTGTTCCAGCGTCTACTGTCCAAGTAACAAACTGCGTTGAACTCGTAGAGGTGAAAGTATAGACTTCATTCAAACAAACGGTATCCTCGAAATCAAACCCAGCATTCGGACCGCCCACTGATATGGTCATGTTTTTGGTTTTGACACAGTTATTTGTATCCGTAATGGTCAAAATCACGGTATAATTTCCGTTTGTTGTGTAATTCTGACTTGGTGGGTTCTGAGCCGTAGAGGTATTCCCATTTCCCATATCCCAAGAATACTGCAAGGTATTGGTGGTTTGAGAAGTATTGGTAAAACTTACATTTAAAGGCGGTGTACAAGATACTGGTGGATCTGGATTCGTCGTAAAATCAGCAACGGGTGATGAAACCCCAATTTGACTAGAAAAAGTAATGGTATTATCACAAGACGGGGTATTTGTTACCACCCCTAAAGTCACCGAAAATGAACCATCGTTGGTATAGGTATAGGTTACATCCTGTCCTGAAGCGCTCGATCCGTCCCCAAAAGTCCAGAGGAATTGATTCGCTGTAATGCCACCTGGCAGGTTAACGTCTCCTTCAAAATTAATGGTCAATGGGTTGCATCCCTTAATTGGATCCACCGTGGAGATAGTGGGTACTGGCTTTGCAAAAACTTGTATCGAAACGGTTCCAATGACAGGTCCCCCTACCGTTTCCCGAAATTCCACATTGTAAGTCCCTGGATTTGCGAAGGTGTTGCTTGGATTTTGAAGGTTACTCGAAGCGCCATCTTGGAAGTCCCAGAAATAGGTGCTTGACCCTGCTGGCGCAGTAAAACCGACGGTAAGAGGTACACATCCCTCTGTGATATTTGCCGTTTGTCCAAATACCGATTGTAATGAATTGAAAAACAGAATCGTAATGAGTAGGATTAACGTTCTAAGTTTCGCTGTAAGTAATTGTTCAAGCATGAAAATCATTCTTACTCAAATGTACATTTTTTTTGTTGGCATTAAGAATTAATTAACTTTGGTAGATAGATTGAAACCTGAAAATGAAAAAACTATATACTATACTAAGCCTCATTTTCACGCTTAATGGACTACATTCTTTTTCGCAAACAACTGATCGTTTACCGTGCCTCGATAAGACTTTTTCTATTGTGGCTCACATTTTCAAAGATTCACTTGGCGACTACAATATTACCGAGCCCGAAGTGCTTGCTGCGGTCAACTCAATCAATGTTTATTTTGAACCAATTTGTGCTCGATTTGAGGTTTGTGAATTTCAATACCACGACAACTATCAATACGACATGCACGATACCGATTTAGACTGGGCCGAAATGCAAGTGCTTTATCACGTGAAGAATCGAATCAACATATACTATGTCAATGACATCTCTGAACCTTCAGGCGTTTGTGGGTATGCTGGATTAGGTTCCATAACGAACATGACCTCCAGCGGTATTGTGATTCAAAAAAGCGGCGGATGTTGTAGCACTGATTCCAAAACACACGCGCACGAAATGGGACACTATTTTGGATTGGAGCATACGTTTATGGACATTCCCACCACAGAGTTAGTTGATGGAAGCAATTGCGCTACCACGGCAGATGGAATTTGCGACACCCCAGCTGACCCGTATGTTCACCCACAAGGCATGACGTTTTATGTTTCAGATTGTAGATTTATCAACATGTCACAAGACGCCAATGGTGATTATTACGATCCTTTGGTAGGTAATATTATGAGTTACTACCCCGATGAATGTGCTTGTGGATTTACCCACGATCAGTTGAAACTGATGGCCGAAACTTTCCTATCAAATCCAACAATGTGGTAAAATGAAATTTGGATTGATCTTGACATTTCTGTTGATGATGATCCAAGTTTTTGGGCAGGACGTCCATTTGTCCCAATTTTATACCAACGATCAATTATTGAACCCAGGAAGAATGGGCAATCATGGCAGCGATGTCCGCGGATACCTGAACTATCGCAATCAATGGCGACAAATTAACAACTCACCTCTCGCCACATATTCTGTTGGGGGCGACAAGTTATTTCATTATGACCAACACGATTTCAATGTTGGAGCCATGATTGTAAGCGACCAATTTTCTGGTTTTAACACAGTTACCAATAAATTTATTTTAACCGGCTCCTATCCCTACTCTTTGGGTTTGAATAAACTGAGAGGTGGCGTACAAGTTGGAGTGGTGACGAACTCTACAGATTTGAGCATTCAAACCTTTCCCAACCAATGGAATTATCCAGCAGGTGAGTTTGATCCGAATATTCCCAATGGAGAGGTAAACATTCGACCATCACAAACTTATTTGGACCTCAATATCGGTGCAACTTGGGCTCGACAATTCGGTCAAATTCAAGTAGAAAGCGGCATTGCTGTAAATCATGTCAATCGTCCGAAAGACACTTATTTCAGTTCTGTTTTTGAGCGAAGAAAAATGAGAGGTGTCTTTCATGCGACAGGACTGGTTCCCTTAAACGGTTTTCAACTCGAACCAAAAATTCAATGGATGTGGACTACGAAGGCAAACGATTATCTATTTGGATCGCTGTTGCGAAAGTTTACAGTTGACAAAAATTTCACATCCTTTTTTGGTGGGCTGATGTATCGACACGGAATCAATCGAACCTTTGATGCGGTTTACCCGATCGTGGGGCTTGTTTACAAACAATTTGAGTTTGGATTGAGTTACGATGTCAATCTTTCTACCTTGAGTTCAGGGGTAAAACGAGTAAAGTCTGCCGAATTCTCTTTGGTGTACACCATGGCTCCAAGTACTGTTAAATACAAAATTCTCCCGTGTGATCGCTATTAGAATTCTTACTGTCGGCCTAAGTTTATTTGCGCTTTCCTTTGCCCTATCGCAAGAGGTTGACAAGTCGGATGTTTATGAAAAAAAGGCTAGTCAAAACAAAAGTTTAGCTCGAGAGGCCGTGAGGACGAATAATATATACCTCGCCATTATTTATTACGAAAGAAATTATAGTCTAGACTCTACTGACATTCGTACTTGGGAAGCCTTGGCCCCCTTGTATTTCCGAACGCACAATTACCCGAAGGCAGAAAAGTTCTACACCCTATTGGTAGCTTCAAAAAGTTTAAAGAAACACCCAGAGCACCTTTATTTTCTAGCTCTTTCCGAAAAAGCACAAGGTAAATATGCCAAAGCACAATCCAATTTATTGGCATTCAAAAAAAAGGCGAGCCAAGTAGACGATCCGGCCATTAAAAAACTATACAAAAAGGAATTGGAAGGCTGTGAAATGGCTTTGGCCACCCCAGACCCACCTGGAGAGTTTGTGGTTCGAAACATTGGTGCAAGTGTCAACCAACCGCACATTGAGTTCTCCCCCATACCTTATGGCGAAGAGGGAATGATTTTTGGGTCACTTACAGAGCAGAAGGAAAGGATTTACGATTTAAGCATAGACAGTATTGCGTTTCCGCGAAGACGATTGTTTGTGGCAGAGGAAATTGAAGGAAGCTGGTACAAGGCTGGCCTTTTTAAAGGACCTTTTAGCACGGATGATTCGGACATAGGAAATGGTTGTTTCAGCATAGATAGCAGTCGTTTTTACTTTACCCGTTGCAAGGAAGACAAGGTGGGAAAAATGATTTATAAAATCATCGTTTCTACCCTTGATGGCAAAACCTGGAGTGAGCCAGAATTGCTTGATGAAACGGTGAATATGGAAGGATATACTGCTTCACACCCAACCTTGGGAAGGGAGTCAAAAAGAAATTATGATGTGCTTTACTTTGTTTCAGATAGAGAAGGAACGAAGGGAGGAATGGACTTGTGGTGCTCCGTATACGACGCGCGTAAAAAAGTTTACAAGAAAGCACGCAACTGCGGCAGTAGAATTAATACGCCAGGAGATGAAATGACTCCCTTTTATGATATTCAAACAAAGACCCTGTACTTTGCAAGCAACGGTCATGCGGGATACGGTGGATTCGACATCTTTAGAGCCACCGGGGAAGCGAGTCGCTGGGAAAACATTTCCAATATTGGTCCCGATCTAAATTCCAGTTACGACGACTTGGATTATGCCTTCAAACCTTCTGGAAAAGGAGGCTATTTTGTGAGTAATAGGCCTGGTGGACAATCCTTGTATCACCCAACATGTTGCGACGATATTTATGCCTTCACCAACGCCAAGTTTATTGATATTTCCACCTCAATATGCCTGAAGGACTCAGCTGGAAACCCAATACAAGCAGATCTTCTTTCACTCTACTTGGTCGATAGCACCGGAAGAACCCTGGTTCGTTCATTCGTGGATGCTGATGGATGTAAACGATTCGAATTGCGTCCAGGAATGAATTACGTAGTTGAAGGAAAAAAAGAGGGATATTTCGTAAATAGCCTCGCCATTTCCACTGAAGGAATTGCTCAAACTACTCGAATAGAAAAAGCACTCACACTAGACAAACAGCCGGCTGAAGCCATAGTAATTTCGGATATTAAATACGACTTTGATAGTCCCAACTTGACCCAACGCTCCAAGAATATCCTAGATACTACCCTTGTAGAACTCTTTAAGAAATATCCCAATTTGCAGTTTGAAATATCGGCTCATACCGACAGTAAAGGAACTGACGCTTACAATTTGAAGTTGTCTCAAAAGCGTGCAGAAAGTGTGGTTCGCTATTTGGTGAGTAAAGGAATTCCTGAGCGTCAATTGGTGGCTCGTGGATATGGAGAATCCCTACCCATTGCTCCCAATGAAAATCCAGATGGTACGGATAATCCAGAAGGGCGCGAAAAAAACCGCAGAACTGCCTTTAAAATCCTCGGAGAGATTGAAGAAGAAATAATTGACTTACAGGAAGAGGAGGAATAAGATTGTCCGCAGCGAATTGTTGATTTATTAACACATTTATCAATGATTTTGTCCCTTAAGTCATTGTATCTTTGCCCCCAACTATGGAAGTAATCAGCATTTTCGACATGCTCAAGATTGGTGTTGGACCATCGAGCTCACATACCCTTGGCCCTTGGCGAGCGGGAAACCGTTTTATCCTCAAAGCGAAACGCAAATTTGACCTAAAGGAATGTACTTCCCTTCAAGTTGAATTATACGGTTCTTTGTCCCTTACAGGAATAGGACACGCCACTGATATTGCCTCGGCCCTAGGTTTGGTTGGTTATGATCCTACCACCTATCCTACTGAAAACCTGGATGCAGAAATAGCCGAAATTAAAGCCCGTGAGGTATTGAACTTCAATGGAGAAGTTGAAGTTCCCTTTGTATGGACTGAAAATATTCGTTTCAATAGAGAATTCCTCCCCTATCACCCCAATGCAGTAACGTTTAAGGCAACCTTCCAGAACGGAAAAACTTTCAAGGAAACATTTTATAGCATCGGAGGTGGTTTTGTTGTTCAAGAAGAAAGAAAAAGAGCCAAGGAAAAGAAGGAATTATTCCAACAATTTCCTTTTCAAGTAACCAAAGGAGCCGACTTACTGCGCTTTTGTAAAGAAGAGAATAAAACAGCCTACGATATCATTCTCACTAATGAGCTGACGCTGAGGTCGCAGGAAGAAATAGACAAGGGGATTCAAGACGTATGGAAGGTAATGCTCGATTCGATGTATTTAGGATGTCATACGGAAGGAATACTTCCTGGAGGATTGAAAGTAGAGCGCAGGGCTTTTGCTACGCACAATAAGTTAATCGGAAACGTTCCCTACTCCACACCTGAGGAATGGCTTTCTAGTATTCGCCAAACAGAGGTGGCCTTTCGTCAAATTCTCAAGTGGGTTTCCTGTTTCGCTTTGGCAGTTAACGAAGTAAATGCCTCTTTGGGAAGGATTGTAACCGCTCCAACTAACGGGAGTGCTGGTGTAATTCCAGCGGTATTGATGTACTATCTGTGTATTGAAAATCACTCGGGAAATTTCGAACACATTCGCGAGTTTCTCTTGGTGGCAGGTCAAGTTGGAAGTATTTTTAAACAAGGTGCTACCATATCGGCTGCAATGGGTGGTTGTCAAGCAGAAATTGGCGTTTCTTCCGCCATGGCCGCTGCCGGGTTGACCTCTTTGCTAGGAGGAAATCCTGGTCAAATATTAATGGCTGCCGAAATTGCCATGGAACATCATTTGGGATTGACCTGCGACCCGATTGCCGGCTTGGTTCAAGTACCTTGTATCGAACGAAATGCAATGGGGGCAATTAAGGCTATTCAAGCCGCAGAAATGGCCATCGATGGAGATGCAGAAAAGGCTAAAGTAAGCTTGGATTCGGTTGTTCAAACCATGTGGCAAACGGCCCAAGACATGAACAGAAAGTACAAGGAAACGAGTGAAGGCGGTCTGGCAGTAGCCGTAGGATTGAGCGATTGCTAAGTCAATTTGGACCCACTCAATTGTGAAATGTGTCTTTTTTCTTATTTGCTTAATCCGTTAGTTTACCGGAAGATTTTTATTCAAGGTAAAATAGATGGTGGTACCCACACCTTTTTCGGAAAGAATCCAGATACTTCCTCTGTGAAGTTCAACAATTTTCTTGCAAAAAGCGAGACCAATTCCATGACCTTCATAGTCTGAATCGTGATTGAGGCGCTGAAAAATATGAAAAACGCGGTCGTAATAGGTCTCTTCGATTCCAATTCCATTGTCTTTTACCTCAAACTGATAATAAGAAGGGTATTCGCTTACCTTCAGCTCCACAATAGGAGGAACATCGGGTCTTCGGAACTTAATGGCATTGGTCAACAAATTCTGAAAAAGCTGTCTCAGTTCCAATTCACTTCCTGATATGCTGCCTAGCCTAGGTATACGAATTTCAGCTTTGTTTCGCTGAATCAAGTCGTCCAAATCTTGCACCACATAGGTCATTACTTTTTGCAGGTCCATTTTTTGGAATTTCACATCTCTACCCAGGCGCGAAAATGCCAAAAGTGCTCGAACAAGTTCCCGCATGCGAACCGTGGCATTTTTAATTTTTTCCAGGTAAAGCTCAATTTCCCCTCTCAATTCATCTGAAATGTCTTCTTCGATTATTTGAATAAAATTGCTCACAGTTCGCAGAGGTTCTTGCAAATCGTGAGAGGCAATGTAGGTGAATTGCTCCAACTCCTTATTTTTTAGTTCGAGCTCATTGAGTTGATTGACGATGGTAAATTCCTGAGCTTTGCGGTAGGTAATATCAATGATGGAAGCCAAGGTCATCTGTCCCTCTTCGGTTTCTATCGGATTCAAACCTATTTCCACCTGCACTTCGGACCCATCCTTGCGCAAAGCAAACAAATCTCTACCGCTCCCCATAGTCCGTTGTTTCGGATTCTCTTGGAACCCTTCTCGATAACCTCGGTGATTCTTGCGATAGCGCTCCGGCATTAATATCTCCATTCGTTGCCCTACCAATTCTTCCCGCTCATATCCAAATAGACTTTCCGTTTGCTTGTTTACCATTGCAATTTGCCCCTTTGGGTTAACCAAAATCATGGCATAAGGTGCCGACTCCACCACTTTGCGAAACCTTTCTTCTGCTCTCTTTCTGGCTGTAATGTCAATGATAGAAGCCAAAATTAAGGTCCCCTTATCTGTTTTAACTGGATTTAAACCTATTTCTATGGGAAATTCCCCACCATCCTTGCCTACAGCAAATAAATCTCTACCAAGGCCCATGGCTCTAACCTCCGGATTATCATTGAAACTATTGCGATAAGCCGGATGGTGCTTTTTGAATCTTTCTGGTATAAGAACCTCCACTTTTTGCCCAATGAGCTCTTCCCTTTTGTAACCAAACAAATCTTCTGTTTGCGAATTGACGAATACTATTTCTCCACTAGAATCCACCAATACAATTGCATTTGGTGTGCTTTCAATGATAACTTCAAATGTTAACTCAGATAATTGATTCTTCTTTCGGCTCATAGAACTAATGAATAAAGTAGATAGCCGACTTAAGTGAGCGTGTAAAGATCCTTGGGGACATTCTAAAGTTAATACACTTTTTAAAATTTTCGACAAAAGATTTAGTTACAAAGAAAAAGGCACAACTTTTGGAAATGATTAAACCTCACAAATTTTGTAGCTTCGTTATATGAACAGATTATTCCTTCTTTTACTTGTTGTGGTTGGTTCTTGTGGAATCTCCAAACTTCAGTTTTCAACTGTCAGACCAGAATCGCTAAAGGCCATTTCTGGATCCTATGAGGCTAGTTTCACCAAACCTGGTGGAGAAAAGTGGAAGGCCAATTTGATCTTGAGAAACAACGACGTTTACAATTATGAAGAATTTGATGAAAACTCAAATCATCCTGTACTTCGAAAGAAAGGAAAAATGGAATTCAGCAACAAAAAGGATGTAATTGCCTTAAAAGATGGTGAACAGGTATTGTTTTATTTCCGCTTAGTGAACGAAATTTTGGAACAAACGGACGAGCGCGGTAAGGTTCTAAAAAAATACAACAGACGATTTTCGAAAAAGATCGACGACAAGGAAATAACCAACAAATACTGGAAATTAATCGAGTTTAAAGGACTAAAAATTGAAAACAAAGAGGTAAAGAGGGAAGCTCACCTTCAATTTCGACTAGACAATCAGTTGGTTAGTGGAAACAGTGGGTGTAATCAGTACTCTGGCAAATTCGAATTATTGGGCAACAACAAAATTCGTATTTATCCTTTGATAAGAACAGAAATGTATTGTGAAAACGTGCCTTGGGAAAACGATTATTTCCAAACCCTTGAAAACATCGAAGGGTACCATGTTTCCAATGAAACCCTTCAATTATTTAAGGCAAAAATGGCACCAAGCGCCAAATTTGTCGCAGTCTATTTTTAAGCCTCTAAGTGCTTCGCTAGGGCGTTGTCAAAAATTTCCTTTGCTTCAGTGATGAATCCAAAGTGCTCATCATCAACAACCATTTTTCCTTTGGTAACGTGTCCTAGCAATGTGAATGGAACTCCTGAGTTCATCATGTATTCGATGAATTCTTCTTCCATATCTTCTGTTACAGAAACAACAGCTCTACCTTGACCCTCACCGAACAAGAATGCATCCTCACGAACTTCAGAATCTGTAACGATATCGAATCCTAGTTCTCTTGGCATTCCCATTTCCACTAGTGAAACGTACAAACCACCGTCGGATACATCGTGTACAGCGTTTACCAATTCTTCTTTGATCAAGCCACTGATTGCATTTTGCATTTCAAATTCCTTGTCCAAATCAAAGTATGGCGCTGGAGAAGCTTTTACCTTGTGGTAAGAAGCCAAGTATTCTGATGAAGAAATATCGTTGTGACTTTCTCCGATGATAAAGATCAAATCTCCTTTTTGCTTGAAGTCCAAAGACATTACTTTGTCTTTGTCTTCAACCAATCCGATCATACCGATAGTTGGTGTTGGGAAAACCGGAACCTCTACACCATTTGTTACCGTTTGGTTGTAGAAAGAAACGTTACCACCTGTTACTGGCGTTTGGAATTTCAAACAAGCTGCAGACATTCCTTTGATCGCACCAACAAACTGCCAGTACGATTCTGGATTGTATGGATTACCAAAGTTCAAACAGTTGGTAATGGCACTCGGAGCACCACCCGCACATGTAATGTTACGAGCTGCTTCCGATACCGCAATCATAGTTCCTACCTCTGGGTCAGCGTTTACATAACGAGAGTTACAGTCAACCGACATCGCCAAAGCTTTGTTTGTTCCTTTAATGTTCACAACACCCGCATCAGAAGGACGGTTGGTTGTCATTGTTTTTGTTCCAACCATTGAATCGTACTGTTCGTAAACCCAACGCTTAGAAGCAATATTTGGATGAGCCAACAAGAAATTTGCAACCGCCTTTAAATCTGATGGTTGAGCAATGCTATCAATGTTGAATTTCTTGTACTCTTGGTAGTAAGCTGGCTCTTTGTATTCTCTTTCATATACCGGAGCTCCACCACCCAAAACCAAAGACTCAGCAGGAACATCTCCCACCATTTCTCCGTTCATGTAGTAGCGAACGCGACCTGTATCGGTAACAACACCGATTTCTTCAGCGTGCAAATCCCATTTTTCGAAGATGCGACGAACCACATCCTCTTCACCTTTCTTCACAACCACCAACATACGTTCTTGTGATTCAGAAAGAAGGATTTCGTATGGCAACATGTTTTCTTGACGAGTCGGAACGCGATCCAAGTGAATCTCCATACCTACTCCACCACCAGCACTCATTTCACAAGTCGAACATGTAATACCAGCTGCTCCCATGTCTTGCATACCTACTACAGCATCCGTTTCCAACAATTCCATGGTCGCTTCCAAAAGCAATTTCTCCATGAATGGGTCACCTACTTGTACGGATGGAAGATCGTTTGCAGACTCTTCTGTAATATCTTTTGATGCGAAGGCTGCTCCGGCGATACCGTCTTTACCAGTAGAAGAACCTACAATAAATACAGGGTTACCTGGACCTTTTGCTTTCGCAGAAATAATTTTGCGTGAATCAACGATACCTGCTGAGAACGCATTCACAAGCGGGTTTGTATTGTACGAATCGTCGAAGAATACTTCTCCACCAACGATTGGAATACCAAAAGCGTTTCCGTAGTCACCAATACCTTTTACAACTCCTTTTACCAACCATTTTGTACGGTCTTTTTCGATATTTCCGAAGCGCAAAGAGTTCAATTGAGCAATTGGTCTTGCTCCCATTGTAAAGATGTCACGGTTAATTCCACCCACACCTGTTGCAGCACCTTGGTAAGGTTCCAATGCACTCGGGTGGTTGTGTGATTCGATTTTAAAGGCACAACCTAAGCCGTTGCCGATATCTACCAAACCAGCATTTTCTTCACCAGCTTTCACCAACATGTGAGGGCCGTCTTTTGGCAATTTTTTCAACCAGAAGATTGAGTTTTTATAACTACAGTGCTCTGACCACATCACTGAATAAACAGCTGTTTCTGTGAAATTTGGCGTGCGGCCAAGAATCTCTTTCATCGATTCAAACTCTTCTGGACGAAGACCTAATTCCACTGCTTGCTCTAATGTTGCTTCCTGCTGTAAAGTACTTTCCATGTTTGCTTTTAATGTGCTGCAAAATTAATGAAATAATCGTTCTAAACGCTCACTTTTAGTCCCCTTTAAAGGCATTTATTCACAGAATATTTTGAAAGAATTAATTGATAAATCACGGAAATAAACCGTTAATAAAGTCCTTGATTTGTGGCCATCTTACTCGAATTATTTGCGTAAATTCGTCGCTCAAAATTGAAAGTTATAAGTATTATGAATTACGATATCATTGTAGTTGGTAGTGGACCTGGAGGATACGTTACAGCTATCCGCGCTTCACAATTGGGTATGAAAACAGCCATCGTTGAGAAAGAAAACTTGGGTGGTGTATGTTTGAACTGGGGATGTATCCCTACTAAGGCTTTGTTGAAGAGTGCTAATGTATTTGAATACATTAATCATGCAGCTGACTATGGTGTATCTGTGAAAGATGCGAAGGTAGATTTCGACGGAATGATTTCTCGTAGCCGTGGTGTTGCGAATGGAATGTCGAATGGAATCCAGTTCTTGATGAAGAAAAACAAAATTGATGTGATCAATGGAGTTGGAGCTGTGAAACCAGGTAAAAAAGTTGCTGTTACTGACGCTGACGGAAAAGTTACTGAGTACACTGCAGATAAAGGAATCATCATTGCAACAGGAGCGAAGAGCCGCGTTTTGCCAAACTTGCCACAGGACGGTGAAAAAATCATCGGTTACCGCGAAGCAATGACTTTGAAGTCTCAACCGAAGAAAATGGTTGTGGTTGGTTCTGGAGCCATTGGAGTTGAGTTCGCTTACTTCTACAACTCAATTGGTACAGAGGTTACCGTTGTAGAATACATGCCGAACATTGTTCCGATCGAAGATGAGGAAGTTTCTAAGCAATTGGAAAAATCATTCAAGAAGGCTGGAATTTCTGTAATGACAAATGCTTCTGTTGAGGCAGTTGACACGAAAGGAAAAGAATGTGTGGTTACTGTAAAAACAGCGAAAGGTGAAGAGAAATTGACATGTGACGTTGTTCTTTCAGCAGTAGGTATCGAGGCTAACATCGCCAACATTGGTTTGGAAGAAGTTGGTATCGCTACAGATAAAGGACGCATCTTGGTAAATGATTTCTACCAAACAAATATCCCAGGATACTTCGCAATTGGTGATGTTATCCCTACAGCTGCGTTGGCTCACGTTGCTTCTGCAGAAGGAATCATTTGTGTAGAGAAAATCGCTGGTCACCACCCAGAAGCTTTGGATTACGGAAACATCCCAGGATGTACTTACTGTTCTCCAGAGGTAGCTTCAGTTGGTATGACCGAGAAGCAAGCCAAAGAAAAAGGATTGAAAATCAAAGTTGGTAAATTCCCATTCTCAGCATCTGGTAAAGCATCTGCTGCTGGAGCGAAGGACGGATTTGTTAAGTTGATTTTCGACGAGCAATACGGAGAGTTATTAGGAGCTCACATGATTGGAGCTAACGTAACGGAAATGATCGCTGAGATCGTTGCAATCCGCAAATTGGAAACAACTGGTGAAGAGTTGATCAAAACAGTTCACCCTCACCCAACGATGTCTGAAGCTGTTATGGAAGCTGCTGCAGCTGCATACGGAGAGGTGATTCACTTGTAAGATAATCCTTACTCATTATAGAAAGCTCGGGCATTGCTCGGGCTTTTTTGTTTTAGCTTTTTTAAGATTTTGAAAACCTACTTTTCAAAGCTTCTTTGTTACCTTGAAGCATGATTATGAAAAATCTTTCTTTGCTATTGCTGCTGTTCTCTGCACCTTTAAGTGCACAACAAGTTCCAGACACGAATTGGCGTTTTGATATCCAACGTCCAGCGTTTCATTCGGAGATGAATATCCATATCGACGAAGGTCACAACAACTTTCACACTAAGGATGGCGGTTTTACAGGTTTTTCGCGTTTACTTGAACAAGATGGGGCTAAAGTCCATTCTTTGAGTCGACATTTTGCGGATACCACCTTACCAAGCACCTCAGACCTCCTGGTTATTTCAAATGCTTTGAACCAATTAAACGTTCAGAATTGGCAGTTGCCAACCCCTTCTGCTTTTACGCAGCAAGAAATAAATGCAATCAAGCAATGGGTTAGAAAGGGTGGTTCCCTCCTACTTATTGCAGACCACATGCCCTTTGCTGGTGCTGCGCATGATTTAGCCGAAGCATTTGGTTTTCAATTTCAAAATGGTTTTGCTCGAATCGGACCGAATATGTTTCCCTCACCTCCATTCACCGTCCTTCACCAAGATTTACATCCTGACTTGCTCAAACAAGATTGTTACCCATTTTACGAAGTAGACTCGGTGGTTTCCTTCACTGGATCAGCATTTGAAAAACCCAGAAATGCTCAATCCATATTGAATTTCCACGAAAGCGATACGACCTTCCAAACCGAAGTTGCTTGGCGTTTCACAGATGCTACAGCTATTGGATTGTACAACTTTCATCAAGGTGCCATCTTAGAATATGGACAAGGGAAAATTGCTGTTTTTGGCGAAGCTGCTATGTTCACAACTCAACTAGCAAACGGAAAGCTCAAGGTTGGAATGAACAGTCCACAAGCCAAATACAATGCGCCTTTTGTATTGAACCTGATACATTGGCTGGCATGTAAGGAAGAAAAAAGCCCCCAATCAAAAGACTGAGGGCTGATGCTTATAATTGAAATTCGGTAATCACAATGGGCGTGGCATTGAAACAGCCCTCTTGTTTTATTCTGGACGTATTGTATTTGATCCAAAATTCTTCACCTTCTACTTCTCTTGGACCTTTCCATTCAATAGGAATAAACAATTGAAGCTCTTCACTGTCTTTATTCTTGAGCAAAAAACCACAATCGTCTTCAGAATGTTTTTTGGTAACAACCACCCAAGTATACCCCTCACTGTGATAATCTTTTTTTACCATCAATCCTGAATTTGTTGACTCCTCTTTTGCAACCTCTTTGGAAGAACCACAGGCAGAAACAAAAACCAAACTAAGGAATACTACAATTATATTCTTCATGTTTATTGAATTATAACTTTCACCACTTTTTGGAAGTTCTGGTTACCAACACGTACAAAATAGGTGCCAGTTGCTAACTCTGAAGTGGAGAAGCTGTTATTAACACGGCCGTCAGTAACATCCAAATCAGCTTTTCTTTCAATCGTTTGACCGAACATCGTTACCAAATCCAACTGAACATTTTCATTGCCATGTATTCCTTCAACTTGAACCATCAGTTGTTCGCCATTAACGTAGGCAATCATCCCCAAGTCCGAGTAATAAGGGTTGGTAATTCCTGCTTCATCTTCAATGCTAAATTTGAAAATTCTAGTTCTTGGCGTTCCGTTATTAGAACCACCAATGTATTCACCCGTATACCAAAAAGTCTTTCCATCCGGATCCAAACTCAAATGTGCATAGTCTCCAAAACGATCGATGTTTTTCTGAGATGCAGTTCCGTTTACAGCAAATTGTTCGTGATAACTCATGTCTCCCAACGCATCAGAAGCCAATCTTCCCGTGTAAGCCAAACTAGGGTACATTGTATTGGATGCATCACAAATACTGTAAGCCATACCGATATTCCCCAAGTCATCCATCGCGGCACTGCTCATCCAACGACTAGCCGTATTGTCTGGCGCCCATGTTCCACTTTGGTGAACTTGCCAAATTCCATTATCTGCGTCGCGAAGTTCATACCAACGTATTCCTGAACGGTTCGATCCTAGATCAACAGCATGTGTCAAAACCATTGTATTGTAACCTGTCCATGTTCTATGTTGAGCTCTAAACATCAACACCCCTTGAATTACATCCAAACGTTGAGAGGTACCAGGTTGAGAAATATTGGCAAAACCACCAGTGAAAACAGCATCGAAAGCAGGAACTGATACCGGCGTGGAAGCTACCACCTGCGTAGCGCTAGGCAGTGACCAATTGGTGATCATGTTCCAGACTTGAATTTGATCTACTGATCCGCCACCAAAACCATTGTCACTTAAGTTAAAGAAGTAACAAGGTGTTCCATTAGGCGGCATATCTCCATCCGCATCGGAAGGCAATGCACCTCGGAAGCCACCATGACGTTGATTCGGTAGGCTCAAAGCAATCATTTGAGCGGAGGCGTCACCAGCCAACATTTTTTCTCTTTCGAAAACTACGGCCGTGTTCGAACTATTCGAACTCATGTAGTATCCATCCCACCAAACACTGTATTTAGGATAATCAGGGAAAGAGGACATGGTGAAACTATATGCGTAATAGGCTCCTGTTGGGTCATTGGTTTGCGAAACGGCGATCAAAATTCTATTGGGGTTTTGATTGAACTGCGAAATAAACCAACGATCTGCATGGCGGTCGTACATAACGATTGGGTCTCCCAAGTTGTTAGACCCAGACCACAAAGAGGAAAGGTTAAAAGGACCTGCTACGCCGATTCCAGACTTATTGTAAATGCGATAAACCGTATTGACAGCCTGTACATAATGGTTTGGTCCTGCCGCTCCCGATGGATCTGGTGGATAACCCGAACCACTTTGTCCGTTGAAGCTCAACATAGGTGCTCTACTCGAGCGAAAAGCAGGATTGGTTTGCAAAACTGGATCTTCCAAAACTGGTTGTTGATCTGCATTGAACAGCAAACTTTCTGACCGATCTCGATCGTTTCTAATTTCTTCTCTCTCCTCATTCAAAACCTGATCTGAAATCACAGGCCAGGTACTCGCGGGAGTGGTAATTTTAAAACTTTCTGCTTGTTGAACCGTTACTTTTTGTCCTAGCTCGTTGGTGTAACTTGTTAATGAGGTTTGAGCTGAAACCCATGCACCTCCAAGCAATGAAAGGGAAAGGAGGAGTACATTTGAATACTTCATAATTAAGAGTTTTTGTGTGGTTTCAAATTTGGCTTAACGTAATTTCCAGTGTATAAAAAGGCATTTGAACTTGAAACCGGACCGAAAAAATACAAAGTTTCTGGTCAACAAGGCATTGATCCTGATAACTTTTGCACCACATTCTTGGTATCTCACTAACAAATTCAATTGTCTTAGCAAGTTTAACAAACCAACACCCAAATTGTTAGAACCTTCACTCCATCTTTTTTAAAAGCCCCTAATTTTTCCTAAATGACAACACCGAAAATAGAGGAAAACAGACTCCAAAAGTCAATTTTGCTATTTTTGGGCAACTAAAAATTCAGCTATGAAATTTATTGGGGTAATTCTCTCAACACTTCTTTTTATAAGTGCTTACGGTCAGGAATTGACGGTAGAAAAAATTTGGAAACAATACCAATTTTATGGTCGTGGTGTATCAGGTTTCCGTTCCATGAACGACGGTGAACATTTTACCAAGCGCATGAAATACGAAGGCGCCGACTGCATCACCAAGCATGCTTTTAAAAAACCAGAAGAAGTTGTTCAAGTAGTTGTAAAGATTTCGGATTTAAAAATCAATGGTGAAGAATTAAAAATCGACAATTACGAATTCAACGATGATGAGTCGAAGATTTTATTTACCACCAATACCAACAGCATTTACAGAAGATCCTTTACGGCTGATTATTATTTATATGATTTAGCAAGTAAAAAACTGACTTCTTTGGATGAAAACCATTCTCCTCAGCAATTGGCAACCTACTCACCAGACGGAAAGAAAGTAGCCTTCGTTCACGAAAACAACCTATTTGTCAAAGACATCGCTTCTGGTCAAGTTACAGCCCTTACAACGGACGGAAAGAAAAACAATGTTATCAACGGTACAACGGATTGGGTGTACGAAGAAGAGTTTGCCATCACACAGGGGTTCACTTGGTCTCCGGACAGTAAAAACATTGCTTACTTGCGTTTTGACGAAAGCAAAGTGAAAGAATTCCCGATGACCTACTTCGGTGAATTGTACCCTGAATTGTACCAATTTAAATACCCAAAAGCGGGAGAAGACAATTCAGTAGTTGAGCCATTCATTGTTGATGTAGCCAGCTTGAAAAAGCACAAAGTAGATCTTGGTGAATACGAATACTTGCCGAGAATGAAATGGTCGTCAACAGAAAACGCTTTGGTTTTCCAAACATTAAACCGTCACCAAAGTCACCTAAAATACATGGTAACGAGAATGGAAAACGGTACTTGGACAGCCAAAACTTTCTTTGAAGAAAAGTCTTCCACTTATGTTGACATTGACGACAACCTATTGATCCTAAAAGATGGAAAAACAATCCTTCGCACAAGTGAAATGGATGGTTTTAACCACATTTACGCAGTCGGATTTGATGGTTCCAATCGCCAAATCACCAAAGGTTCTTGGGACGTTATTGAATTCTTAGGAATTGACGAAAAAGCTGGAACAATCTTTTATGCATCGGCAGAAAAAGGTCCGCAACACAAAGGCGTTTACCGCATTGACTTAACAGGAAAAAAGAAAGCAGCCATCACATCGGAAACGGGATCAAACTCAGCGAACTTCTCAAAAGGAATGAAGTATTTCGTTAAATCTTACTCCAACGCGAACACGCCTCCTGTATACACATTATGTGACAGCAAAGGAAAAGAATTGTTTGTCTTGGAAGACAATGCAGCCTTGAAAACAACCTTGGAAGGATACAACCTTTCTAAAAAAGAGTTCATGCAAATTGAGGGCGCAACACAAACGTTGAACGCATGGATGATCAAACCGGCCAACTTTGACCCAAATAAGAAATACCCAGTTTACGTGACTATTTACGGAGGACCAGGTTCTGGAACGGTTAAAGATAGTTGGGGAGGAAACGACTTCATGTACCACCAATTATTGGCACAAAAAGGATACATCGTATTCTCTGTGGATCCTAGAGGAACGGGATTGCGCGGAGCTGAATTCAAGAAATGTACCTACTTGCAGTTGGGTAAATTGGAAACCGAAGATTTCATTGCTGCAGCCAAAAACTTGGCAAAGTTACCATACATTGACGGAGATCGCATTGGGATTCAAGGATGGAGTTACGGTGGATTCATGTCTTCATTGTGTATCACCAAAGGAGCTGATGTTTTCAAAATGGCCATTGCCGTTGCACCGGTTACAACTTGGAGATATTACGACAATATTTACACGGAAAGATACATGCGAACGCCTGCTGAAAATGCGGAAGGTTACGATCAAAACTCACCGATCAATTTCGTAGATCAATTGAAAGGAAAATACTTTTTGATTCACGGTTCAACGGACGACAATGTGCACTATCAAAACACGATGGATATGATTTCAGCATTGGTCAAGGCGGACAAACAATTCGATTTGTTCATTTACCCAAATAAAAACCACGGAATCTACGGCGGAAATACCCGTAACCATTTGTTTAACATGCTGTTTGACTACACCTTAAAAAACCTGTAAAAGCAGCAAAATCAACAGATTAAGAGTTTTATGAAGGATGGGGCAAAAAAAGTTCCGTCCTTCTTGTTTTATTTTCGTTTACAAACCTTTTACAAGAGTGATTTGTTTGTTAATTTAGCGTGCGAAAAAATAATATCACTTAGTTTATCATAAAACACATGAGCGAAATTGCCAAATTAGAACTTGACGGGAAAACCTACGAGCTCCCTGTTATCACTGGAACCGAAAACGAGAAAGCAATCGATATCAATTCGTTGCGCGGAAAAACAGGTTACATTACAATTGATTCAGGATTCAAAAACACAGGTAGCACAAAGTCTGCTATCACTTTCCTAGATGGTGAAGAGGGTATTCTACGTTACCGTGGATATCCAATTGAGCAATTAGCAGAACAAGCTACTTTCTTGGAAGTTGCTTACTTGTTGATTTACGGTGAACTACCAACACAAGCAGAATTAGACAACTTCAGAAACAGCATCACAAAACACACCTTGGTGCATGAAGACATGAAGCAATTCTTCGAAGCATACCCAGCTAAAGCTCACCCAATGGGAGTCTTGGCATCAATGGTATGTTCATTGTCTACATTCTACCCAGAGTCTTTGAACCCGGACAGATCTCCAGAGGCGAAAGACATGACAATCCACCGTTTGATCGCTAAGTTGCCAACTTTGGCTGCTTGGTCATACAAAAACGCGATTCGTCACCCATTCATGTACCCTAAAAATGAGTTGGACTACTGTTCTAACTTCATGCATATGATGTTTGCGATGCCAACTGAAGATTACTCCGTTGATCCAGTTATCACAAACGCATTGAACAAATTGTTGATCTTGCACGCTGACCACGAGCAAAACTGTTCTACTTCAACAGTTCGTATCGTTGGTTCTTCTCAAGTAAACCTTTACGCAGCGGTTTCAGCTGGTATCTCTGCACTTTGGGGACCACTTCACGGTGGTGCTAACCAAGCGGTTATTGAGATGTTGGAGAAAATCGACGCTGATGGTGGAGATGTAGACAAGTGGGTATTGAAGGCAAAGGACAAAGATGATTCATTCCGTTTGATGGGATTCGGTCACCGTGTTTACAAAAACTTCGATCCTCGTGCTAAGATTATCAAGAAAGCATGTGACGATGTATTGAACAAATTGGGAATCAATGACCCATTGTTGGATATTGCGAAAAAATTGGAGAAAGTTGCTTTGGAAGACGAGTACTTCAAAGCGCGTAACTTGTACCCGAACGTAGATTTCTACTCTGGAATCATCTACCGTGCTTTGGGTATTCCAACCGAGATGTTTACAGTTATGTTCGCTATCGGACGTCTACCAGGATGGATCGCACAGTGGAAAGAAATGATCGAGGGTGGTGAGCCAATCGGTCGTCCACGCCAAGTGTACACAGGCGCTAACAACCGTGATTACACGCCAATCGCAAAAAGATAAGCTGATAACTTAATGATAGAAAGTCCCTTTACGATGTAGAGGGATTTTTTTTTGCTCATTATTTGTAAAAATAATCTAGTGGTAAGGTTGCGCACAACCAAAGGAAGCCGCTGTATAATCAGGACTTTTGACGTTCAAGAAAAGACACGTCAAGAAATATGTGTTACTCATGCCTCCATTCGAATTCCGATAAAAAAGTTTAGTGGTAAAGTAGCGCACAACCAACGGAAGCCTCCGAAAAATAAAGACTTTTTACGTTCAGCAAAAGACGTGTCAAGAAATCTGTGCTACACATTTGACGGTTCGAACACAGATAAAATAGTTTAGTGGTAAGGTTGCGCACAACCAATGGAAGCCTCTGTGTAATCAGGAATTTCGACGTTCAAGAAAAGTCGTATCAACAAATCTGTGGTACACATGCGACCATTCGAATTCCGTTAAAAAATTTAGTGGTAAGGATGCGAACAACCAATGGAAGTCTCTGTATAATCAGGAATTTTGACGTTCAAAAGAAGACACGTCATGAAGTCTGTGGTACACATGCCTCCATTCGAATTCCGATAAAAAAGTTTAGTGGTAAAGTAGCGCACAACCAATAAAACGAACTCCCTTCCCTCCCTACTGCGGATCCACATCAATAGCCAAACGCACAGATTTATTTGATGCCTTACTGAAAAACTGATCTACCAATTGATGAATGACTTCCTTGACTTTTCGATCAGCCATAGAGCGGTCAATTTTCAACTTACATACCTTGATAAATTGGTTGTTGATTCGAGGAACAATCGCATATTCAGGCCCCATGACACGTTCTTTGAAAACGAGACGCAGAGCTTCAGCAAATTCCTTTGCTGCCATATCCAAAACACGCTCCTCTTTGTGTTTTAGAGTGAAGTCAATCAACTTGTAAAACGGAGGATAATGATAATTCTCTCTTTCAATAATTTCGTGACCGTAGAATCCTGTAAAATCGTGTTGATGAACCTTTTCCACCACCCAATGGTCAACTTGACCAGTTTGCAGAATAACCGTTCCTCGTTTGTTCTTCCTTCCTGCCCTTCCTGCCACTTGGGTCATTAACTGGAAAGACTTTTCAAAGGCACGGAAATCGGGTCGGTTCAACATGTCATCGGCATCCATGATTCCAACCAAACTGACATGGTCGAAGTCTAGTCCTTTGGAAACCATTTGGGTACCAATCAATATGTCTATCTGTTGTCGTGAAAAATCGTTTATGATGTTCTCGTAAGCGTGCTTGGATCGGGTGGTATCCAAATCCAAACGAGCTACACGTGCTTCGGGAAAAAGAATCCCAATTTCATCCTCAATTTTTTCGGTCCCAAAACCAATCATTTTCAAGCGGTTGCTTCCACAGCTTCTACAGGTCCCCATCGGACTACTCAGGTGGCTGCAATAGTGACATTTCAAACTATTGGACTTCTTGTGATAAGTCAAGGACACATCGCAATTGACACATTTTGGAGTCCAACTGCAAATTTCACACTGCCAACGAGGGTTGTACCCTCTCCTATTTTGGAATAAAATAACCTGCTCTCCATTGTTCAATCGTTCGCGAATGGAATCGGAAAGAAAGGTTGTGAAGAATTGGAAATCCTTGTTTTGACGTTTCTCTTTTTTGGTATCGGCCACCAAAATCTCTGGAAGCTGCATATCTCGGAAACGCTTGTCCAAGGTCACTAGTCCATACTTTCCTTGTAACGCATTGTAATAGGTCTCCATACAAGGAGTGGCACTTCCTAACAATGTTTTGCAACCGTGCAAATGCGCCAGTACAATAGCACAATCGCGTGCGTTATATCTCGGTGAAGGATCGTATTGTTTAAAGGTCGATTCGTGCTCTTCATCTACGATGATTAATCCTAATTTTCGAAATGGTAGAAAGATGGCGGAACGAGCACCGAGAACTATTCTATATTGATTTGGATCATTTTGAAGGACCTTGTTCCATATTTCAACGCGTTCGTTTTGATTGAACTTGGAGTGATAAACACCAATTTGCTCTCCAAAATAAAGAGTCAAACGCTGAACTAATTGCGTAGTTAAGGCAATCTCCGGCACCAAGAAAAGTATTTGATTTCCTTTGTCCAGTTCTTTTTGAATCAGATCAATATAAATCTCTGTTTTACCCGAACCTGTAACCCCATGCAACAAACAAACGGGCTTCTCTTCAAAAGCCTCAAGAATCCCATCGCGAGCGGCTGTTTGATCTTTGGATAGGGACAAGGTTTTGTCATCTTCTGCTTCACGGGATAGCAAACGGGAAATTTCCGTCTTCTCAAAACGAAGAATCCCCTTTTGCTCCATGGTCTTTAAAGTCGAGGAAGAAACTCCTGTATCTTCCAAGTCCCTTTTCCAAACTAGATCCAGGGTTTCATTTCGATAATTCCCCTCACGAAGCAAGGTCAAAAGTGCTTCCAGTTGCTTTTCCTTTCGACTTTGTCCTTCCCACTCCTGCATCAATGCTTGAAGAGTTTCCTCTCTCAAATAATCATCGTGAAGGTGAACAGACGTAGCGGTTTTAGCCACAAAACGATCCTGCATGCTTTCAATACTCAAGAGTATTTTTTTGTCGAGCATGGATTTAATGAGCGGCTGAACGGTTTTTATTCCGATAATGGCTGTGATCTCTTTCAGGTCCAATACATCTTGGATTTCCAGCGCTTCTACAATGGCATACTCGCGATCGGAAAGTTCCAATTTACCATCATAATCGGGGTGTAACACCACCTTCGTTTCACTGGCCAGCTTAAAATTACTTGGCAAGGCAGCATTCATCACATCCCCTATAGGAGCCATGTAATAACTTGCCATCCAATTCCAAAAAGTCAATTGCTTTTGGGTAACAATAGGCGTCTCCTCTAGAACTTGCTCGATGTATTTGGCTTGGTACTCCTTAGGCGGTGTTTCGTGGATTTTCACCACAATACCTGTGTAAAATTTGGACCGACCAAAAGGAACAATTACGCGAACTCCTTCCTGTACTTGCTCATTCAACTCGAAAGGTACACGATAGGTAAACGCACGGTGAATGGGCACCGGAACAATTACATCCACAAAAAGAGTCAGACGCTCAGTCATGGTTGCAAAAATAAGATACTATTTGACGTGCGGGGCAGCTAAATTACTGACAAGCGTAATCTTTGTTTGATGGACCTGAAGCGACATCCTGCGGATGCTGACTACAGAACAAATAATCTCCTAAAATGGTCCCTTGACAGAGCTCTCTTGTGGAGTTTGCATCAATACAACGTACGCTTTGACTAAGGGAGCTTACAAAGGGTTTGTAATCTCTCACTTCGTGACGCGAAGAAAACAAACCAATGACTTGATACCCATCAGTGACTGTTAAATTCGTGTAAGTCGGCTTATTCTGAGAAAGAGATGAACTAGGCTTGGCTACCGTCAGGTAGTTGTAAAAATCAATGGCTCCTCCTGTGTAAATGATTTCAATTCCTTCTAAATTTCTTTTGGTGATCGTGTTATCATTCGTCAGGTTATTTCTGATTGTTTGATAAAACGATTGACCTTGCGCAGCAGAAGAATAGGTATTACCAGCAGCTTCTCCTTCAAAGATGTTCCAAGGAATAAATAGTGTATCAGCAATTGTACCGCGGTACTCCGTTACTTTGATGTTCATTCGGCAATTGGCAAATACGCTCGTTCCTTTGGAAAAAGTCAACGATTGCGCTTGGTATTCTTCTGGCTTTTTGGCAAAGCGCATTTGAGCCGTAGGAGAACTCACATTGGTTGAGGTTGCAAAATTAGCTACCAATCTCGTTTCTCCGGTAACAATCAAATCTCCTTCATCTACATTCACGGTCAATCTGTACGTTGCATCTTCTTTAAGAGGGTCCATATTGGCCGTAGAAAAATAAAACAAACGGTGGGTAGGTCCGTAGAAAACCCCGTTGGTATCTTTGTTGTTCAACAAGGTATCTCTCAAGTCCCAAGAACGAATGACATTTCCGCCAATCAACTCTTCAACCTTGGCATTCATGTTTTCAAAATAGTTCGAATCCATAATTGCTGAAAACTCCAGTGCATTTCCTGGTCCAACAAAACCGCGATTGATTTTCATGTAATGCAAGGTATCCGCTTGATCCAATAGACCATAAATAACTGGTACGTGTTGGTAAGAACCCGTCGCATTGATTTCGTCTCGACAAGAGCTCAAGTGAGTTAAAAGAACGGCAGTTGTAAAAATATAGATGAAAAGTTTCATGTTTCTGTTAGAGATTGCGCCGTAAAAATACGGAATTTTTAACGGCCATTCATGTCATTCAATCAACGGATTACACCGTTTAAAATTTTATCCCTTAAAGCGATTCAAGGCCATGGCTTTGAGCATCCATTTTGGGAGGTGTTTCTCTGGATTTCTGTTTTTCAGGTTGATATACCATCCCAGCTTTTTCAAAATCGGCACTTTGTGGGTTTCAACAAATTCAATCCAGGTTCCATCTGCGTCTTCGATATACGAAAAACGTCCGCCTGCTTCTCCCATGTCGAAGGTTTCTCCAGAATCAACTGTAAAGGGATATCCAGCTGCTTCACATTCTTTCTTCAAGTCTTCCATCCCTTGAATATCGAAGCAAAGATGAATGAACCCCCAATCACCCCAGTATCTATTTTCAAAAATATTGCGACGATCGGTTCTTTCTAAGTGTTGGATCAATTCTATCTCCGTCGGTCCCAAAAGTTGTGCAAATGGTCCTTTTCGTGGTTGAGGATGTCGGAGCAAAACGCGTCTAATTTTCCCATGACCACCAGGCAAAGCTGTAAAACAAGGGTTGACCCCTACTTGATCGTAAACGACTTCTGAATATCCCAAAACATCTCTATAAAGACCAATAGAACGATCGATATCTGATACGCCTATCATCGCTCCGGCCACGCCACCGCATTGAGATGGATGCTTGGTATTTCCAAACCATCCTCTTCCTTCAACGATGTCGAAAATATTCCCATTCGGGTCCTCCACCAAGAAATGACGTTGACCAGAATCCATAGAACCAATTTGACACAAAACCTTGGCTCCATTTTCAACGAAATAGTCATACGTCTTATCCAAGTTGCGCGATTTTATTCGACACGCATACAAACCAAAATCCCCCAATTGAACTTGAAAATCAGCTTTTTCTGTGCCTCGAGAAGTATATTGCCAGATTTCAAATCCACCACCACCATCCATGGACAGTGCCAAAGTTGCAGTTCTTTTGTGGACTTCTCCCCCTGTATATTTCGTCATTAGCGGCGCCTCTGCGGCATCCTCAAAAACGCGAATATCTACACCGAAAAACTTTCGGTACCATTTCCAAATCTCTTGTACATTGGGTACTCCAATACCCATTTGCTGAATTCCGCAGATAATTTTACCCATAGTAAATAATTGGCTGGCAAATATAACATTTACACCTCAAGCATTAACGGAATGAACGCTCATTAAAGAGAACATAGCCGTAACTAATTTGGAATGCAATGGGTTTTTCTTGTTTGGGAAAGTAATTGGCGGTGAATCGCACGGGACCAATGATGGAATGATAAATGATGCTAGCAGAGGCCATAAAAGTCTCACCCTTAAAAGGTTTGGAATACCCCACGCTACCATCGTCGTTAACCACCAAGGAACGTAGCGGTTGAAAAAGAAAACCATCAAAGCGCAAATCAATTGACTTTCGGAGCGAAAAGATGCAATTCATTCCACCTCCAAAAAACAAAGGAGAACGATACTCCGGTAAAAAGTAAGTCCTGGCATCGGGCACTAAATCAAAGGTTGTGAGCGATAAAAGTGTAGCGGTATAGTTGGCAAAAAGTGATTGGGAGTTAAAAGTCGCCTTGCCCGAAACGCCGAAGTGGAAATAAGGGTTGTCGATAATAAATGTTTGACCATCAAAGTTCAAATTGATCCAATCATGTCGCTTGCGTATGTTGTAAGGCTCAGAGGCTAGAGAACCAGATATGGAACGCTCCAAACCATTAACATAACGTGCCCTAAAGCTCAAATAATGTCCTGAAGTGGCAAACTGCTTGCGGTTCAATGAACTCTGTTTGATTTGCCACGATAGATTAAAGCCTTCAAAGTACGTCTTGTCAGTGGTGTCAACCAAGGTAAACTTATCGCTTTGATAATAGTCGTCTTCGTTATTGAAATATCGAAAATCGTAGGTCGACTTGATGGTATTGGAAATTGGGTGGTGAATTCTCAAGCCTGCATAATTCTCATTTTGAACCAAAAATGAAGGCTTCACCTCCTCAAAAAAGGTTGCAAAAGAGCGAAAGTAATCCCATCTGTTTCGCGTGAAATAGGCTTCAATGGTCAGCGGAAAAGTCGATGGCAATTCAAATTTGACATCGGCATGTGCAGATCCGTAAAATTTACCAAAATAGGAAGAGGCATGAAGCTTAATGGCCTGCCTTCTCAAAATGAGATAAGTAAGACCGAGATACCCAGTATTGACTGGTCGTGAGGAAAAATGTCCACCAACCTGCAATTTGAACTCATTGGATTTTCTCACGTCAATGGTCATGTCGTAGGTCCCTTTGTTGTTCTTCTTAATAACCGGGAAAAGGAAATCCACGTGATCTGTTGCAGCCAGTCGATAATATCTTTTCTCTAGCTTTCTCAAAGTCAAAAGGGTGTCTTTCGAATTTCTAAAGAGTGATTTTCGTACGAATTGCTCGGCTTTTTGAGGTGCATTGATATCCAAGTTTCGAATCAAAATATCGAGACTTTGCATCCTAAATTCTTCCCTTTTGGCTTGAAGACTAGCCACATCAACCGTTTGTTTCATGAAGGGCAAAATGCTATCGGCGTATTTCAATCCCGTTTGATAGCCAATTTCTATCGCTCGTTCAACCTCATCGAAATCGAAGGTCGTCATGTCCAATTCTGGCTCTATTAAAATCCCTTCTTCGCACGGAAGATTGAAATTGGAATTGTAAACAATCATGTTAACCACCTGCGAATACAAATCGTTTTCTTTGGGTTCTTCAGCATTGTAAGAAACATTGGAACCAATGATGTAATCTGGCGAAAACTCTTCGTAGAGCACGTCTGCGGGAAAGTTGTTATAAAGACCTCCATCAAACAAGAGGCGGTCATTCACCCGAAGCGGCTTGAAGTAAAAAGGAAAGGTCAAAGATGCCCGTACGGCTTCGTTTAATGGACCTGAACGAAAAACTACATTTTGTTTCGAAACGATGTCCGAAGCCAAACAGCGAAAAGGGACAAAGAGTTGATCAAAATCGTTATCGTGAGCGGCGCCTCTGGTTCCTAAAATTTTCAACAATTCGAAATCGAGGAAAGTACTGTTGGCAAAGTTGGTTGGCAGTGATTTTTGAAACAAACTGTCTTTCGGAAAGCTAAATTCCAGCAAAGAAGAACTGTTATCATCCTCCTTGGTCAAGAAGGTCTGATTGGGCTTTAACCCTCCGGTAGCCATGAGTTGAAAATTTTCACTCAAAACAATTTCACGTATTTCCAAAGGAGAATATCCGACTGCATAAAGCGCACCGATTAAAGCACCAGCAGAGGTTCCTGTGATATAATGAATGGGAACACCTTTTTCTTCTAAGGCCTGAATAACACCAATATGCGCAAAACCAGTTGCTCCTCCTCCACTTAATACCAAACCTACTTTTTGCTGCGACCAAGAGCTAACATGGATCGTCAAACCGAGGGTTAGTAGAAGAAAACTGCAAAGGATTGGCTTCAAATTCGTTCTTTTGTACAAAAATTAAAAGTAAAACAAAAGTTGCACCCTCCAATGAACATGCAAGATAAAAGCCAAAAATCGACCTATACCATCACTTTAAAGACCTTTTTCGGACTGGAAGAAGTACTGAAAGGGGAACTCGAAGAAATGGGTTATTCGGACATAACGGTCTTGAACAGGGCGGTTCAAATGGAAGGGAGTTTAAAAGACGTTTACTACCTGAATTATTGGTGTAGATGTGCAATTTCTATCCTGGTACAAATTGAGAAATTTCGCATCAAGGATGAACAAGATTTGTACAAGAAAGCAGCTAAAATAGATTGGACTTCCTACTTCGACGAAAAGAAAACCTTTGCCGTAAAAGGGGCCATATTCTCGCAACTTTTCAGACATTCTCAATACCCTTATTTGTTGGTAAAAGATGCCATTGTTGATCAATTTAGAGACCAGGGCAAAGAAAGACCCAATGTTCAGGTAAAAACACCACAGGTCTTGTTTGATTTGTACATTCGAGAGAATGAAGTAACCATTTCACTGAACACAACAGGGGCTCCTTTGTTTCAAAGAGGCTATAGAGATTCTGTGGGGGAAGCTCCTTTGAACGAGGTCGTTGCAGCAGGACTTTTACGCATGACAGAATGGGACAAAAAAACACCACTATACGATCCATTTTGTGGCTCGGGAACCATTCTGATTGAAGCTGCAATGATGGCGCTGAACATGCCACCTGCAATTGAACGACAACACTTTGCCTTCAAGAATTTTAAAAATTTCGACGCTGAATTGTGGGCTTCTATCACAGACAATGCCTACGAAAGACCTGCTGAATTACCGGTACAAATTTTTGGGTCTGATAAGAGTGCAGAAATGATGATGAAGGCCAAAAGAAATCTTCGCGGATTGGGATTGGCCAGATGGATTGACGTTAAACCAGACGCTTTTCAAGACAGCAAAAAACCATTTGAAAAGGGAATGGTCATTACCAACCCTCCTTATGGAGAAAGAATGGGTGAAGAGGTTGAGGAAATGTACGACGAGTTTGGAACTTGGATCAAACACGAACTTACAGGCTTTACCTGTTGGGTTATTTCTTCGAACCAAGAGGCCTTCAAATCCATAGGACTTCGTCCAGAAAGAAAGATCAAACTTTTCAATGGCGACCTCGAATGTTCGTTCCGAAAATTCTGTATTTACGAAGGGAGCAAAAAAGACCAGTTTCAGGATTCTAACGACTAATTTTCTGGAATTTCAACATTTTTCTTTCCAGGTTCGCCTCCTCTTGTTGAAACATTAAGTAATACGCACCGTCCGGCAAGTCGCGAACATCAATTTCGTATGGACCTGTTAACTTTTGCACTTCAACGGTTTTTACTATCTCACCTTTGTTGTTGAGGATGTATGCCTGATTTCCCTCTTCCAAGAAGGGAAGATTTAAGGTGTTTCTTGCTGGATTTGGATAGAGGACATCATCAGTTAAAACGGCATTCACATACTGAATATTAGAATATTCAAAACTCCCATCTCGATCCACCATTTTCAGGCGATAATAGACTTTTTTCTGAACACTTTGATAGTCTTTATAGCTATAATATTGTGGACCTTGACTTTCTCCTTGAGCCGGTATGCTGGCCATGAAAGAAAAATCCTTTCCATTGCTTGAGATTTCAACTTCAAAGTGCGATGAATTGACTTCAGTGGCGGTTAACCAATATAACTCCGTGAAATCCTCATGTCGCTCCCAAGTAAAGTTCACCAAATCTATGGGCAAGGTACTCACGGTATAAACGGTAATTGTATAATGATCTACTTGCGCTGTTCCCTCTAGAACATCGGCTACCAATGAAGCTCCAAAGTCAGCATTATTGATGTCTGTATGCGTCCAACTAGTTCCCCACAGATCAGTTGCCCCACCGTAAGACTCATAGGCATCTGCCAAAGGCCATACGTCCGTGGTATTGGCATAATCGGATCCGACGATGGAACCTGCCTTCAACAAGTTTACATTTTTGTCAATTACCCCTGATCGTTTGAATGCCATTCCAAACAACACGCGTCTATTAGGTGTACCGGCAAAAGTTACAGTGGGTTGATCTGCCGTGGTTGCGTTATACGATTTATCAGCTACAAGCATCGTCCCTCCTGTTGAAGCAAAACCATCGTTACATCTGTAAACATCCACTTGTTCAGCAAAGGATTGATTGATGGTCCAACACTCCGTTTGTCCAGAGGCCGTCTTGGGAGAAGGATTCACATTTTGCCCACAAAAAGCAGCAACCAATGACATGGTTCCATCCACATTGGTCAAAGGAGAAGAAAGCTGTAAGCTAGCCGTATTGGAAGTAGAATTGGTCGTTACAAAGGTTTCAAAAGGATTGTTTTGATCCACATTTTCGTATACTCCCGCCGCAAAAGAAGTAAAATACTCAACATAGGGTTCTAGAGGAGCGATGGAAGAAAATTCCAAGGTATGGGCTCCATCAGCAGGCAAATCTGCCTCAAGTAAATACCACAACTCTAGGGTTGCTGTAAAGGTACCACCCGTTTGAACAGTTATTCCGTCCGCAAAAGTTAAAGCGATCCCGTCATAAAGAATTTGGTAATCTTGGTTATCCGTTCCGTTCTCGGCAGATATAAAAACACACAGAATTCGATTATTACCAGCAGGAAGGGTATAGCTCATTGTACTATCTCTGGTTTCTTCCCAAGCTCCAATTCGGGCAATAGGATCCTGAGGCACATATTTCCTTTCAATATCCAGTTGAATACCTTGCACCAAATCCGTTGAAGGCAAGCTGAACCCAAAATTGGTTCCTATTAACTGGTTGGTTGTGCCATAATTGGCATTCACCGAATACGTATTATCCGTAGAAACAATATTGGACGGGTTGGTCCAAGAAGTGTTGGAACCAGACTGTGACCCCGATGCAGGACTATTGGGGCCATGCACTTGACTTCGAGCAACAAGCGTTGTCAGAAGGATTAAAAAGAAAATAACCAAACGATGATTGCGAGTCACTCAGGTAGAGTTTTGGTGGTTCACATGCCCAATACAAATTCGAGCATATGTAAATTTACAAAAAACCTAACTGAAACAGGAATAGTTGGCTTTTCATTTCAAATGAAAAGTAATCAACTCATTTATTTGGTAACAGTCAAATTACCAAGCAATTGCAAATGAATCGTAGAGGTGTTTTTTTCTTTAAAACCTACGTGTTTACTAAGTACAATTTTCACCCCATTATCTTCATTTTCAAGGGACCAAAGTGTCAGATGATCGCTCGGCTCTATCATTTTATAATCCTTATTTCTGATTAATATGCTCGCAATATCGTCTTGAAGTTGGTTGTATTTCTCTTGCGCCAAACCATCCACATCATTTGAAAAATCGAACTCAAAAATACAGCGAAACACCTGTGACTTGGTATCCAAAATGGAATACTCCTTGGTTGCTCCCCATAGTTCTTTCGACAAGCGATAGGTATATTGTGCATTTTTTCGGAAGGGATAAGTGTATTCCCTTTGGATAATGGATTCCACCTCCCCGTTTTCGAGTTTGTTCAACAATTGAACAAAATTATTTTCGTTGTCTTGAGAAGACTCTGTATTAGGAGATGGAACAAACCAACTCACCAATGTAAAGGTTCCGAAGAAGAGAATAATGGCTGTAACGATATGACGAATTTGAGTTCTCATAGTAGATATTTTGCACAAAGTTCGTGGTTACGAGGTGAATTATGCTCATCTGAAAGTACTATAAATTACTGATTATTAAACCGAAACTGATGAAATTTTTCTTATGCGCGCTCTTTTTTATCCTAACCACGATATCTCTTGGTTCCGAGTTAGACTCTCTTTTTGCGCATTACAGCAAGCTCAATGAAATAGAACTGCGCTTGGTAGACTTCAAGGATTCTCCTGAGGTACTGCGCATAAAAATTGAACATTTGAGTTACATCAACGCATCGAGAAAAAAGCGAAAACTATCCGAATTGGAATTGGACATACTTGCGTGCAGAGTAGCCAATAAAATGGCAAAAGAAGCCTCTGATGGTAAATTTTGGGGACATTGGAATACGCGTGGAGAAAAGCCTTATCATCGGTATCATTTGGCAGGAGGAATAGACCATGTAAACGAGAATGCCTATGCCTATTGGAGTACCGAAAAAACTACCAAAACATTAGAACAGGCCTCCGAATTCATGCGCATGGGACACGACAGTTTCATGAGTGAAAAGGCACCTAACGACGGACATAAAAAAAACATACTCACCCCTGCTCACAATTTCGTTGGTATCGGCTACGCCTTTTCGGACAACAACTTCAGATACTACGAAGAATTCATTGATCGATATTGTCAATTCGAATTGGCAACCTCCAACACTTATGAGGTAAAAAAGGAACTACAACTATCGGTAAAAAGCGACACCAATATCATTTTGACAAGTGCTTTTCTTACCAAAGAGAAAAAACTTAAAAAGAAAGGTGCTTTTCGATTAAAATTGAAAGGTGGATATCTCGATGGCACTACCAAATTTGTAATGACTCAAATTCCGGATCCGATTGAAAGGGGGGCTCAACGTATCTATCAATTATCCTTTCAACCCAAAAAAGCAGGGACCTATTACGTTCACACGATCTATAAAAGCGTTGAAAATGGCCGAAAAAGAGGAAAGGAATTTCAAACATCGGGGATGTTGATTGAGATTGAAAAAAAATAAAAAAGCGCCCCAAATGGAGCGCCTTCCCTTATTGCACTGTAATGCGCATTATTTTTTGAGTGATGTTTCCATCTCGATCTACAATAGAAAACACCCACTTTTCAGATCCTGTTGTGTCTCTCATTATTAACTCAACATCTCGAGAAAAACCGTTGTAGTCACTCTCGTTTAAGACTTCGTTGTAATAAGTCTCTGTTGTTGAAGCCCCATCATAAGCAAAAGACACATTCAATGATTTCAATGGATCCTCCGTCAAGGTTGCTTTAACCCCCACCAAAAGTGTGTCACCTGGTGCGGCTGTTACATTATCGCCGTAGGTATACCCCGACGACATCAACCAATCCACCTTAGGGGGAATATGTGCATCCTTTTCCTTTTTGCAGCCCATAAAAAAAAGAGCTACTAAACCAATGATTAAACTATTTCTTACCATATAAATTCCATTTTAAATTCACGGACCAATTCTGGCCCATATTGTAAATTCCGAAGTACTTAAAACGCGACAAATGATCGAAGTACGCTTCATTTGTGATGTTGTTTCCAACTACGCTAATCGACAAATCATTCGTTTTGAAACTCCATTTATACCCTGCACGTGTATTCCAAAGCAAATAGGCGTCGGTCGGTGTTTCAAACTGAGCAACGAGGGTCACTTTCAGAACCTGAACGGCCTCCATTTCGAAATAAAAATTACGCATTTTGCCTTTTTTCCTTCCATTTAGGCGAAGGGTGTAGGTTGCTTTTTGTGCTGGGATAAATGGGAGGTATTCTCCTCGATCCGTTTGACCTAAAACGTAGGCATAATTTCCTTTCAACGAAATCCAATCCAATATCGCTGGGTGTACTGATAAATCTGTTTCCAAACCACGCAATTGAGCATTCTGCTGCTGAAAACGATATAGATCAAATCCAATGTATTCCTGATCCGTTGGCGCGAGATAGATGTAATTTAAAAAACGGTTTAAATAACTCGAAACGCCCCAGTCTAGCCAGTTTGTGCTGTAAGTAATCCCGAAATCTGCACACAGGTTTTGTTCCATCAATAAATCGGGATTTCCGATTTCATATCGAATGGTTCCTTCATGCAATCCATTTGAAGAAAGTTCCGCCAAATTTGCAGGCCTAAAACCACTTGAAAGATTCGTTTTAAAATTAAATCGACCCACTTTTCTCTGAACTCCAAGAGCAGCATTGCCAGCTTTATAAACTCTAGCAAAGGGTCTGATAGAACTACCTGGATTATCGCCCCCTGAATTCAAATTACCTGTTTGAAAAGTTTGAATTCCATTCAAATCACCTCGAATTCCACCTTCCAGATGAAATTTTCCTAATGACCGTTTATGAAATAGAAATACCGCAAGATTTTGCATGTCGGCATCGGGAACTATGGATCGCGACCCCAAATTGAGATTTTTCTGAATAAATCCTTGTGTTCCGAAAATCCATTTCACCTTTCGATTAGGTACAAATTCCCAACTAAATGAGTGATTCAATGTTGACAACAACATGTCCAGCGAAATTTTACTTCCACCTTCCTGTTCTTGTCGATCATTCATCTGAAAACCAATATTCCATTTAAGTTTCCCTCTTTTCAAAAACCAGATATTCTGAGAACTCAACGTATTCAAGTAAACTGTATGGTGTGGCATCTGAAAGGTTCGGCTTTGTCTCGAGTCTTCCGGTAAATTTGTAGTGGATGTCTCGAGAATAAAACCAAAATTGTTCAGAGCAAAGGAGTAATCCAAAGAGGATAGAAACTTGTCCTTTTTATAGGTTAATCCCGTCTTGGCATAATATCCATTAAAACGAGAGTTCAGAACTCTATCGTTGAATCCATCTGTATAATCCGCGTGAGAATCCATGCCCGCTCTGAAGCGAAACTTCCATTTATAATTTGAAGTTTTGTATCCAAAATCGGTTGCTGTACCACTGGTATTGCTGAAATAACGAGTCGATACTTCCAGTACAGGTCGGTTAATTGCGGCAGGTTTTTCTTCCAAAATATGGATAACTCCCCCCATTGCCTCTGG
>JAOASF010000128.1 GCA_025210175.1 Crocinitomicaceae bacterium
CAACAAAAGACATTGTTCCCAACTGGTTGGTAGCCAATCCAGCTCCAGCAGTAGCGATTGGTTATGCGTGTGAACCATTGCGTATTGAGATGGTTATTCGCGGTTATTTGGCAGGACATAGTGCGCGCGAATACAAGGCAGGAAAGAGAATGCTCTGCGGAGTACCTCTGCCAGAACGAAAGAAAGAAAACGACCGTTTTCCAGAACCAATCATTACGCCAGCAACCAAAGCAGACGAGGGACACGATGAAGACATTTCTTGCGAGGAAATTATCTCTCAAGGAATCGTTTCGGAGGAGGTATATACCCAATTGGAAAAATACACCCGAGCTTTGTTTCAAAGAGGAACAGAAATGGCGGCTGAACGTGGATTGATTTTGGTGGATACCAAATACGAATTCGGTATTTACAACGGAGAGGTTATGCTGATTGATGAAATCCACACACCCGATTCGAGTCGTTATTTCTATGCGGAAGGTTACGAAGAGCGTCAAGCAAAAGGCGAAGCACAAAAACAATTGTCGAAGGAGTTCGTTCGTCAGTGGTTGATCGAAAATGGTTTTCAGGGCTTGGAGGGACAAACCATGCCGGAAATGCCGGATGCTTTCGTTGAAACGGTAACGGAGCGCTACATTGAGTTGTACGAAAAAATCATCGGTCAAAAATTTGAAAAAGCAAGTTTGGAAAACATAAGTGCTCGCATTCAAAAGAATGTGGACGACTTTTTAGCCAACTACAAGTAAATTCTATGGATCATTTTATTCAAAAACTGTTCTCCATGCGAATGATGACCATTGGCATGTTTATTTTTCTCTTGGCCATAGGTGCAGCCACCTTTATTGAGTCTGCGTTCGACATCCAAGCAGCCAAGTTGATGATTTACAATGCCTTATGGTTTGAGATTCTGTTGGTCTACCTTTCTATTAATCTGATAGCCAATATCTTTCGCTACAATCTTTTTCAGAAGTCCAAAATAGCCACCCTCATGTTTCACCTATCTTTCTTGGTGATCATGCTCGGTGCGGCCATTACGCGCTTTGTTAGTTTCGAAGGTTTGATGTTGATTCGCGAAGGAAGTTCATCCAATTACATTTACTCATCCGACCCGCATTTGTGGTACCGGGTGAATGATGGAGAAATGCAGTATACCGCCAATCAAAAAATGTTTCAATCGGAAGTTTATAAGAACACTTTTTTACATGAGTTTTCATTTCCAGGACACAAAAATGAAATTGAAGTTGAATTTGTTGAGTTTCGCAAAAACATGGTGGACTCCCTGGTGATCGACCCAAAATTTCCTGAAAGTGTCTTGGAAATCGTAACAGGTGGCATGACTTCCAATTACCTAGAAAAAGGCGGATTTTTAAACGCAGGCAATCTTCCCATTTCGTATGACGATCCGAATGCTCCTGAAGGGATAAAGGTGAGCATCGAAAATGGAGCAGTTTACTTTGTCTCTGATTTCGACCTGCGTTATTTGCCAATGGCACAAATGGTGGAATACCGTCAGTCGGGTATGGACGTCCCGGATAGTGCCTTTGTTTTGGTTGAAAAAGGACCGAAGGAATTGTTCCGAACATCCACGCTTTATAATGTATTAGACGAGCAAATTGTTTTCAAGGGCTTGATCAGAAATGCGAGAAAACAACTCATGCCTTCCAAAGTTAAGAATGCAGGAAGCGATTACTTAACGGTCCGCATTACTGACGGAAAGGAAAGCAAAGTTGTGGACTTGGAAGGAGGAATGGGGCGCATTCCAGCTCATGAGGTATTCACCTTGGGTGGCTTGACCTACGAAATGGAATATGGCTCCACGCGCATTGACCTTCCTTTTTCAATTGCATGTAGAGACTTTCAATTGGAACGTTACCCAGGTTCCAATTCACCAAGTTCTTTCGCTAGTGAATTGACCATAATAGATGAAGCCAACAATTTTCAAGAAGATCGTCGAATTTTCATGAACAATGTTACCGACTACGGAGGATATCCTTTTTTTCAGTCTTCTTACGACGAAGATGAAAAAGGAACCCGATTGAGTGTGAATCACGATTTTTGGGGGACAAACATTACCTATATCGGTTACTTTTTGATGTTTCTAGGGATGATACTATCGTTATTCGCAAAACAAGGACGATTTGTTGAATTGATCAATAAAATCAAAGGAGTTCAAAAGCGAAAAGAAGCCTTAACAGCACTTGCATTGTTGGTTGGTTTAACATCGTTTTCTCAACATGTAGATGAACATGCTGGGCATAACCATGAGGCACCAAAGGTCGACAAGGTTGTTCGATTTATGTCTGCAGATCACGCTGATTTATTGGCCACTCTACCAGTTCAAGACCCTAAGGGAAGGATCATTCCCATGCACACGATGTGCGATCAGATACTGAGAAAGCTGAGTAGAAAATCGAAATTCGACGGTAAGGGCCCAGTAGAAGTGGTGATTTCCATGCACATGTATCCAGATTATTGGATGACTCAACCTGTAATTTATGTCAATAGCAACTTGCTCGACACCCTGCATTTGACATCCAATTACTGTTCCTTTCAAGATATTTCTACCGAAAACGGTTCATTTGTTTTAGAGAAGGAATACAACACGGCCTTCCGCAAGATGGAATCCAAGAGAAACGAATTCGACAAAAAGGTAATCAAGCTAGGAGAGAAGTTTCAAATTCTGAACGAAGTCTTGATTTGGGAATTCATGAAGTTAATTCCTCTAAAAGGTGATCAGATGAATCGATGGGTTATGCCCTTCGACCAAATGTTGACCGAACAAGAAGCATCCAAAGAATTGTCGCGCGATTGTTTGCGTTACCTACACGCCATTGATTCAAGTGCAAGATTGAACGATTTCGCTTATGCTGATGCTCAATTGGACATTTTTAGAGCCAAACAAAAAGCCCTTTCAGGATCTGAGTTACCAGCCGAGAGCAAATTGAACATGGAGGTTCGATACAACAAGATGAATATTTTCAAAAACTCCATGTATGCCTACTTGTTGGGCGGATTGGTGATCTTGGTTTTGTTTTTCGCTGGAATCTTTAGAATGAAAAGTTTGACCAATAAAAATATGGTTTACAAGGTGGTTCGCTACATCTTAATAGCCGTATTCCTTTACCACGGTGCAGGATTGGGCATGCGATGGATGATCACTGGGCATGCACCTTGGAGTAACAGTTATGAAGCGATTGTCTTCATTGCTTTTGCTACTTTCCTTGCAGGATTGCTGTTTTCACGAAAAATGCCAGTTGTGTTAGCAGCTGGGGCGATTTTATCAATGCTCATGATTTTCGTTTCAGAAATGAATTTGATGGATCCAGAAATCACCCCCCTTCAACCAGTTTTGAAGTCGTATTGGTTGATGATTCACGTGGCTATTATTACAAGTAGCTATGGTTTTTTAGGACTGTCAACCAAACACACAAAAAACAACAA
>JAOASF010000129.1 GCA_025210175.1 Crocinitomicaceae bacterium
CCTGAAGGAACTCATTTACACGAAATTATTCAATCTTTAAAATTTCTGAATGTACCTAACATCAACTAAAAGCCACGGGCTGAACAACCATATCCAAGAAGCCCGTGTCTCCTAGTTGAGAACCGTTGTAAGCAATGCAAGAAAGACTCCGATGAACAAATTGCCACTTGACATACAAATTAAGTTCTTCAAAGTTTATAACGATGAAATTTCCGTTGCAGACTTTGAAAAGTGGCTCTATTCCAAAAAAGACCTTGAAAAACTTTTAGACAATGACACCTATATCGACTTGATTTCATTGAACTTCAAAGACCGACATGTAAAACATGAAATGGGAAAAATTATCGACTCATTTTTGGACTTTGGTAAATTTGAAGAGAGAAAATTGAGAAAGATATTGACAGACCTGATTAACCGAACAGACGACTTTGCTAAGTCATTGATTGACACATATGATTTCTATTGTTCAGGCTACAATTTCTTTGACAACCTTGGCTTAGGTTACGGCCTGACTTTCTCTGAAGACTTTTGGGACTACAGTGATTGGGAGAACCTAACTTCTGAACAGAAAAAGAACAGAATAGACCGAATCTACCCTGGAGTTAAAAGTGAAGCTGAATTAGTATTAAAGTGGCTTGATGAAAAGAAAATTGTTCCAACAGGACAGACGGACGAAATTGGTCATTATGATTACATCGACCACAGAACTGAAGCTGAAAGAAAACTTAGGACCATTGAAACGATAGAAATTGAAGAAAATAAAGAAGCACTGCTTACAACATCGGGTATGAGCAAGCGGGCAGACAGTGCTAAATCAAACGATAATCCTTTAAACAAAATTTGGTCTTGGTTGACAGGTAATTAGCTTTTAAAGCCCGCCTGCTCATACCCATGGCCGTTAGTAGCAATTGAAGTACATGCCAACCATACTAAAAAAACTTAGCATTCAGAGAACACAAAGGTTAACTAATGGTATAATTAGTCTTGTTCTTTTTGTTTGGATTCTATCCATTCAAGAGCATGTTTATTATTCAAGTGGGATGCGAGAGCACTACAAATTTGACGTTCTTCTTTTTATGTTCGGCTTATACATAACGCAGACCATATTGAATAAAAAATGGTTAAACATTATACTTTTAACCACGTACTTTTTCTTATTATTTTATGTCTTCTATTCGTATGTGTACGCATTTTTCGATGAGAATGATAACATAATAAATAAGCAATATGGCATTGTAATTAAGACTTGGGGGACATTTTTAAAATGTGCTACATTGGTTACCGCTATTTGGATTACAAAAAGAACAAGACCAAATTGAAAATGCTACTAACAGCGCCTACACTACACCCAGCTAATTCCCTAACTTTAGGCAAGGCCGCGCGCAGTGTAGCCGCGGACCGTTATTTGTAATAGAATCATACTCACTACGGCTAGAATCTATCTAAAAAATTGTCTTTAAAATTTGCCGGTAAGGTTGTATGGGCTTTGCTTTCGCGAGGGCTGTCTAAGACACAGGTGTAAGAGCATGCTCTGAGCAGGCATCCTAAACTGTAGTTCATAAATCAAGAGATTGAAAATGGTGATTAGGAAAGTGCTGGTTATGAAAAGAACAACCACGAGGATTCTTGAATACATAAGTAAAAAAGATTGGGCGAGAAACAGTGCCGGCAAATTTCAAAGCCAAGCTTCCACTTCGGAGCTCCAGCACGTGATGCCATGGTATATGAAAATCGTGGTTTAATATATACATTAGTCATACCGTCGTGGTATTACACTCGAAAGAAATACAAATAACACGCAGTAAGCAATATGGCGCTTAGTGTATACCCAAATGATGGCGCCACATCGCCTACTGCGGAACCGTTATGCACCATGAAAATATCTGAATGAAACTCTATTGTATAAGTGGCCTTGGTGTCAATGAAAAAGCATTTAAAAATTTTGCTCCCAAAGGTTTTGATCTTCGCTTTATAAAATGGATTTCCCCGAAACCAAATGAATCAATTAAGGAATATTCGAACAGGATATTTGAAACCCAAATCAATGAAGAAGATTATTGCCTATTAGGTTTATCCTTTGGCGGATTGGTAGCTCAAGAAATTGCACAAACACACCCTCCAAAAAAACTGTTTTTAATTTCATCTTTGGCTGACAAAAGTGAAATTCCCTTCCTTCTTAGAATAGGATTGAATTCCGGAATTCACTCGTTTCTGCCAAGTCAACTTTTTAAATCAACCAATTCAATAACAACATGGTTTTTCGGTATTCAAAAAATAGAAGACAAGAATTTGTTACATGAAATATTGGGTGAAACAAATACACAATTTCTGAAATGGGCATTAAGTGTAATCAAAAAATGGAAGCCCATAAGAAATATTAATCCTATTCGGATCCACGGAGCAAATGACAAAATGATAAAGCCAAGAAAACAAATTGATACATTAATCAATGGAGGCCACTTTATGATAGTTTCTAAGGGCAAAGAAATTTCGGATATATTTGAAAAATACGGTGCATAACATCACCTACAGTCCAGGCGGCACGAACACACTCGAAAGAAAGCCGCCCGTCCCGTAGCTGAAGACCGTTAAGCACAATGAAGTATATCGTGTAAGTGAATTAAATTATCTTTGAAAAAGAATGGTTCAACTGATAGAAATAAATAAAGAGGCGATCATAAAATTATGCAGCAAGCATTTTGTTGATAAGCTTTTTTTGTTCGGTTCGGCGGTAAGAAATGAAATGACGAGCCAAAGCGATGTTGATCTGTTAGTAGAATTTTCTGAGAGCATTCCTTTATTAGATTATGCCGACAATTATTTCTCCTTGAAGTTTGGCCTCGAAGAAATCCTGAACAAAAATGTTGATTTGGTTTCGTTTAAATCGTTGAAAAACGAAATTTTAATAAACGAAATCAACAATTCCAAAGTCGAATTATATGCAGCCTAAACTGTTAAAGTTTATTCTTGATATTGAATCGGTAATTGATGAATTGGAGCAGGTCAAGGTGAAAGCTATGAACGATTTCACATTATTTAAAGCTGATATTTTACTGCAAAGAGCAGCAGAGAGAGGTTTGGAAATTATTGGAGAAGCAGTTCGTAAAATAAGAGACAATCACCCAGAGGTTAAAATCAGTGCTGCCACTCAAATTATTGGTTTGAGAAATTTAATTGCTCATGCCTATGATACTGTTGAACCAGAAATGATTTGGGCTATTATCATGAAGGATATTCCAACTTTGAAAACTGAAATCCTGGAAATAAAGAAATGTGCTTAACACGCAGTAAGCAATATTGCGCTTAATGTCTACTCGAAAAACGGCGCCACTTCGCCCACTGCGAAACCGTTATAACCAATTAAACCCAACACAATGAAAATTACATTAATATTTTTTATAGTACTCCTTTCCAATTGGAGCCTTGCATGTAGTTGTGATGAAACTAATTCTGTAAAGGAAGAGTTAGCAATTTCTGACGCTGTTTTTGTTGGCAAAATATTGAGCTCAACTCAAGTTCAAATTGGAAATTATTTGAAAAATGAGTTCAAAATTGAAATATTAAACTTAAAAAAAGGACACTTTTCAAAAGACACTATTAGCGTTTATACTGGTATTAGCTCTAGGGATTGTGGAGTTGAATTCGAAATAGGTGAAGTTTACATCATATATGGGGTGAACTCATTCGGAGATATAGAATTTGGGAAAGGGGAAAACTCAATATGGACATATAGCTGTCTAAGAACAAAAAGGTATAATAAATCCGAGATCGATGAGATAACAAACGAATTAAAATGAGTGGTTATAACATCAACTAAAAGCCACGGGCTGAACAACCACTACCGAGAAGCCCGCCTGCTCATAGCCCAACCGTTATACACAACTAATATTGAACATATATAAGAGCTTGTATAAATGTCAAAACGTATTACACTATGAAAATTTTATTAATAATTCCCTTACTTTATTCTTTCTATACTTTCGGACAAGGTGGTTGGGATATAGGATACGTTGATATTGATTCTGTTGGAAATGAATATATCGGACAAGATGTAAAAATTGATTTTCTCAAAGCCCCCGAAACACAATCGGTAAATCCCTTAGAAATAAGGAAAATCATATCAAATGAGGACTCGGCTTTTATTGAAATTAATGGTAAAAAAATTCAATTAAAGGAGAGAAGAAACATCTACGATGATTGGGGGTTTTATGATGAGCAATATCTAGAATGTGTACATTTTGGTACAACTGAAACCCTTCGAATTTATCATACTGTAATTGAAGAAATAAGCGCTGAAGGATTAAAAGTCAGGTTTTATTTCGAAATATCATCTAGCGGAAATCAACAATCTCAACCAAGACGAAGATGTGAAAGCATATGGATTGAGAAAAGTAAATTAAATGGAATATTGATAAAGACTTAAATATGCGTTTAACACGCAGTAAGCAATATTGCGCTAAGTGTATACCCTAAAGATGGCGCCACACCACCTACAGCGAAACCGTTATAGCACATAAACGAAGAAAACCCGATATTTGTAACATGAGCATTCAGCAATACATAGAAATCAATCCAAACGTCCGCTTCGGGAAGCCAATTATTAAAGGCACCAGAATTAGTGTGTCGGATGTTTTGAATTGGCTAGCGAATGGTATGACCCAAGAGGAAATAATCACGGACTTTCCTGAATTATCTATTGATGCAATTAAGGCATGTCTTTTCATGGCATCAGAAAGAGAAGGTCATATCAGCATTGCTTCATGAAACTATTGTTCGACCAAAATATTTCATTTCGATTAATTAAGTTGCTTAAGGATGAATTTCCTCAAGCAGAGCAAGTCCGTACTCTGGGATTGGAAAACAAATCAGATAAAGAGATTTGGGAATATGCTCGTGATGAAGATTGGACGATAGTAACGTTTGATTCGGACTTTTATGACTTCTCTGTAGTTTGGGGTCATCCTCCTAAAGTGGTTTGGTTAAGATCGGGAAATCGAACTACTGCTGAAATAAAGAAAATTATGCTCAAGCACAAATTGACAATGGAAGAATTTGTGAAGGATAAGGAATTATCGTGTTTGGAAATAATAAATAAGCACGCGCTATAACCGGCGTTACAAAAAATAAGACCACGTGGTTGTTCCAGAGAAAGGCCTTACTTTTCGTATCTGCAAACCGTTTGGTGACATAGGTTAGACAAATGAACTCACAAAAAGAGAAATTAAAGAGAGAGGTATTTAAAAAGGTAACTACGGGAGTTGCCTCTTTAGGCTTTAGTAAAGGGAGCCGACAATTTTGGTTCATCGAAAAGGAACATTTTTTTTATTTCTTCCATCTGCACTCCTACTCCTTTAATTACTCATTTAGAATTCATCTAGGAATAAGAATTAAAAATGACAGTTTTGAAGCTATTTCATTGAATGGGCCAAGTAGGAATCAAGTTATGTCCAAGTACTTTAAACTATTTAATAACAAATGCACTTTCGAATATTCCTCGAATGAAATAGACCTAAGCAAATGCTCTAAAAATATTATTGAATATATATCTCGAACAGGTCTACCCTGGTTTAATCATTGGACACTCGACAGATTGGTATCGGAAGAAGGCAAGAAAATTCAATCTAATGAAAGCATTGAAATGTTGAAAAGAGCTATTGAAGGTGAGAAAATTGGCAAAAACCTTGATCAAACCTATCACTTGCTCGGAATAAAAAAAGGTACGTAACCTAACAGCGCTACACCACACCCAGCAAATTTCCTAACTTTAGGCAAGACCGCGGACCGCTAGCGCCATTTGAGAACATTCGGTAAAAAAACAAAAATGGGGTATCTTTGAATATGGACTCAGCAGAATTACATAAATCAAAAATAGAACTTGCTAAAATGATATTATCCATTGAAAGCGAAGCTATTATTGAAAAAATAATGAACCTTTTACGCTCGGAAGAAATTGACTTTTGGGACGAATTAACGGATGAACAAAAGGCTGATATTGAGCTTGGAATTCAACAAGCCGACCAGGGACTAACAATTCCGCTAGAAGATGTCCTCAAAAAAATATCCTGAGACCTTAAAAGTCACTTTCACACCACTCGCTGAAAAAAGACTGATTAAACTGCTCGAGTATTTGGAAGCAGAATGGTCCAGAAAAACTAGAGACAAAGTTTTAGCTAAAATTCTCGTAGATATAAAGCGAGTTTCGCAGTATCCCATTAGCTGTCCAGAGTCCAAAATCAAAAGAGGATTACACCAATGTGTGGTGAATAAACAAACCTCATTTTATTATCGAGTTAAAACCGCTAAAAGCAGCAGCGAAGCTAAATCGGAACTAGAAATAATCTCAATTTTCGATAACCGACAAAAAGTAAAAAATAGGCGTTAACAGCACAAACAGGTCAGGCCGAATAACCTCTCCCGATACATATCGGGACGAGAGAAATTGGCCCGCCCCAAATGGATCAACAATAAGCTTCAATGAAATGAAACAGACAATTTTGACAATTTGTATCACCTTTTGTATTGGACTTGCCTATGGACAGTATGAAGGAATCCTTATTCCTACTGATACAATTGAGACGTATCCAACAAGTTTTTCGAGGTATGGAGATAGTATCACGATTGACGGGAAGCTTGGAACCATAAAGGCTTACGACTCCCTTATGGCTCATTTTGAAGAAATTAGAAATTGCTGCCCTTGTTTAATTCGAACACGGTCAAAAGCAGATTCTGTAATCATATCTGAACAAGTTAAATGTGATCGAAAATGGGTTGGGGAGTTTAAATCATTTGATTCATTGGGAAATATAAAAGTCAGAGGATTCTATGAATATCCAGACAAATCAAAAATACAGGATACTTTATCGTATGGGATGGGAGACCCAGGAAACATGACCGGAGAATGGGTCTATTTTAATAATGTTGGCGACACAACTCGGACTGAAATTTGGAAGAACGGCCATTTTATTTCTTCTAACAATGGAGATACTTTCTGCTCTATTTGGGGATACTCGGCTACCATTGATAGCGTAGGATTAAATCGATCAACGATTTCAATTGATAGTTTATCTAAGGTTCAAATTAAGTATCTATATAAATCAAAGAATCAGGATTGCAAACCTAAGATTAGTCTTACATTATTTCATGGAAATAAAAGTTCAAATTGGATTATCGAGAGTGATTCCTTTAACTCTACAGACTTTCGAAAATTATTTGCTGCAAGAGGAGAAATTGAATATGGCAATTGCTGGGTTTGGCTTTCACTTCTAACGAATGAGGAAGCGCCATATCAAATACCACAAACTGTGTTTAAATTAACAGACTAAAAATGAAACTAACATCACCTACAGTCCAGGCGGCACGAACACACTCGAAAGAAAGCCACCCGTCCCGTAGCTGAAGACCGTAGACAATAATTAAAAGAAGATGGAAACTTTCACTAAATGGAATATAAGAACGGGAATCTTTTTCGGGATTATGATTCTCGTACTTTTTATAACAGGTCAAGTAAAAGTTGATTTTTTGGATTTAGTGATAATCTTCTTGATAGGAACTATTTCACTTGGAACTTTCATGTGGATAGTTGAAGACAAGTATTTCCCTTTTCGCAAAAAACAAGTTTTAAAAAAAATATTACGAATTTTTGAAGCCGAGCCCGTTTCTGACTCACAAGCAAAATTTAAAATCGGTAATTATGACATAACTATTGACATTGACTTCATTCTAAGTTTGAATAAGTATGCCGCAAACGGAGAAGTTATTTCCTTTCATGTGCCAAGAGCACAATTGAAACATGAGGAATTAAATCGACCACTTAGTCAGATTGAAGAAACACTTGATGGAAGACAAACATTTAGAATTTATCAGACTAACGGTATGGGATTAAAACTTGCGAAAAAGCGTATCGAGAAAAATTTAAAATAAAAAACTATTGCCAACAATAGCTATACGTAATTCGGGTTTTCTGCTAAACGAAAGGTAAGTGCATTTAATAGAGTCCGCCAATACTTTAATTTGGTATTTAAAGTGAGTAAATTAAAAACAAAATAAAAACTCTTGGCTTCGTGCAAATTTGAAAACTCCGCTTTTCAAATCCCGCACTTCGCCCACTGCGTGACCGTTATGCTCAATTTCTTTTAGAAGAATTATTTAAGGAAGTTAATTGTTCATGATTATCGTTTGGTTTACTTAATTTACAACATAGACCAAATTGACATCGATACTGTTCACCCATGCAAAATTCCAATATCCAAGAAAAAGTAAAACGCCACAGCGCCCAGTGCAGAGCCTTTAAAATAAAAAAAAGAGAGTGATCAAGGCACCGCATAACAATAAGAGCATACCTGTAATGGCAAAAGTTTTTCTGACTCTTTGCGTTCTAAACATGGCATGTACAAATAAGCCATCCGTTCATGAATCTATTGTTCCACCATCATTTGATTTGAAGAAGGATATTCTTGATTTGACCAATACATTAAACGTAAACGACACTCTTTTCATGCTAGTTAACGCATCTGTCTGTCAATCTTTTCAATTCGACAGTCTTTTGTTTTACAAGAAGGATGACATAGTTTTCGTCAATACAACAAGTCGACAGATTATTACAAAAGAACAATTGTTTGAATTGGGTCCCGTCGAGTACAAAAAATCAAGAGATAGTCTTAACTATGAAAACCTATTTCAGTACATTTTAGATTGTAAGGAAACTGAAAACGGAAGCGTAGTTTTTTCATTAATATGTAATAATGATACGTTGCATTTATTTTCACACAGCCTTGGCGATCACTTGAATAAAATTGGCTATTACATGAAAATTCAACACAGAGTTTATCCCGATGCAGAGCCTTATCATCCTGTTTATCCACCAAAAACGGAATGATACAGAATACAGTACCCCAGCTAATTTCCTAACTTTAGCCTAGGCCGCGCGCAGTGTAGCTGCTGACCATTATGCCCCATGAAAGAAATGGATAGAAAAGAATTTTTTCAAGTTTTCTGGAAGAAGAGAATAAAGCCACTTATTCTAATAGCAGGACTAGTTTTTGCTATCCAATTTTTCATCAATGTTTTTAAAGAAAATGGAGCAGAACGTTTCGTAACAATGCTAATATTGGCAATAGGAATTCTATTATTGTTGGTGACCATCATTGGCTCATTATTTAAAAAGTCATTGAGCTTTTTATATTCCAAACTATCTCCTTCAGTCAAAAATTCAGTGATTATAACTGGTAAAATCATCGACTATTTAACACCGATAATATTCGGTATTACTTTGTATCAAATGTGGATGAAAGATTGGATATTCACCTCTCTTTTCTTCGGATTTATTATGCTGAGGCACATCATTCAAATCATCCGAAAGGAAAGGATGGCATTTAAAGGAAATTGAAAAAGTGCGACTGAAACGGCAAAGCAACAAGTTAAGATGAAAGAGAAAAAGGAAACGATTGTTGATGGCATCACCATCAAGTATCATGCGAACGGCAAGACCATTTGGTCGAAGGGAAGAATAATTGACAGCAAAGCTGAAGGCTACTGGGAATGGTACCGAATAGACGGGACACTAAAGCGCTCAGGTCATTTTAAAAACGGCGAGCCTGTTGGTGAATGGACAACATACGATCAAAATGGACTTCCGTATAAAGTAACCCAACAGTAAAATTGAAACGGAAAACTTATAAAATATTAAAACGCTTCCTTCTAAGTCTATTCCTAGGCATTCTTTTGGTTTATGCATCTATCCGCTTTTGGCTAAGCTATCGTTTCGATGAAGTGGTAAAGAACATCAACTACGAAGATTATGTGGAAGAACTGAAAAAAAGTAAACCCCTACCCGATCGCGTTTTTGCCGCTTTTAGCCGTGTCCATTTATATAATCAGCATACATCAACCGACGAATTAATTCTAAAAACTCCATTAAGAATTTTCAACAGTGAAATAAAACCGGCGGACTGTCCTTGCGTTGAGGTTAATTATGGATTGGTTTTCAGCTTTTGGGATCGACTGACGGTAGGTTTACAACTGGACCAAGACGTGGGGCCTAAAAAGTGCTTGGAGTACTATATCAACAACTTTCACTTTGGATATGAAAAAATTGGTCTAAGAGAGGCTTCTTTGCATTACTACCAAAAATCTCTTGAAGACCTATCCGAAAAAGAACTACTCACTTTGTGTCACATGATGAAAAATCCAGCTTATTCTAACCTATTTAAAAGCCAAGACAAGGAAATAATAACGCATTAATTTCCTCTATTACACCTTAATTCCCTTGGATATTGACAAAAAGTATTGGCCACTCAAGGGCGGCACAATTGTTGTGAATGAAGAAATGCTTACACGAACCGAACATTGCTCCAATGAAACTATTTATCACTGTCCTTCTACTTCTTTCCCTGTCATCTCTTACCGCCCAAACTGTTGTTATTACGGTAAAAGATGAACAGAATAGTTTCGTTAGCGACTATTCAGTATATAAAAACGCTACATCTGTGGGTGATTCGTGGAACTTTTTGTACGTATTAACCTGTTTGCCTTCCGACACAATACAAGTAAAAAAGGAGGGGCGAATTTCCGAAATATTTGTCGTCCCCTCAGATCAAGACACCCTTTTCATAACACTTTTATTGACCACAAAAGTTCAAGAGATTGAAGAGGTCACGGCAACCTTTGAAAAGTATGTGAAGGTGGCTGGAGGATACAATGAAAACCTGATTGATTTCTATTTCTATCCAAAAGGTAAAAGCCTCCTCTTACTCAAATCATATAAAGGAGAATATTTCATTGAAAAAAAAGAAAGTGACTTGTCCCAAAGTCATCGGCTCTGGTTCACCCCTAAAGCCCTGTACATGGATGTCTTGGGGAATACTCATGTTCTTTCAAAAGACTCGAGTTATCAGATCCATTTTGGTGATTCACTGACCTTTGTAGCAACCATCCCAATCGATTTGTTCGAAAATAAAATCAAGGCCTTGGTCGCAAAAACGGATGATCATCTGTTTTATCAAAATCACACCTGGCATAACAAATCCTATACTTTATCGAAGACAAACTCGGACAACCAAATAACTGTAGTAACAAAGGTTTTTGATGAAACGGCATACAAAGTGGCAAGCATCGACTTTAATGAGATCATTAAGTATTATTATGAATCGATACCAGCGGAAGAAAATGTTATCGAAAATGGTATCTGGAATGGCAAATTAGAATCACTAGCTTATGATTGGAAACTGACGCTTATGATTAGCTGGTACATACACACCAGTTCAAAACCAATTGAATGTTATTCATTTGGTAGAATGGAAAATATTCTGTTGGTGAATTTACTAGAGAAAGAGTTCCAAACCATTGATTTTCAAGGTCAAATATTTGATATTAAAGAATTCAAAATCATCGACTTAAAAAACCCAGAAGTTCTTTACGACTATTTTTATGATGCGTTATATCTATTTGGCACACAAAAGGGAAAGAGACTTTTATATAAAATTGATGTGGAAGATGGCGAACTTATTGAAGTTCAACAAATTGATCGATTGCAACCGAGCCACCTTAAAGTTGTTGGTAATGAAGCCTTCTTTTTGTCTCGAAATGAAGCAGGTTTTAATAAACTTTACCGGATGCGACTCAACTCGTTTTAAACTTTAAGAATGGTTCCCGATAGCACTATTTCAAAGTGTTTACCGATTATTTGGTTTCTTTGGATATAGCAAAACATCTCCCTATGGCAAATCTATCTGAAACAGCAGCAGCGGTATATGCGCAAATCAACGATCAAACGAAATTGGGCGATCTCCGCAAAATGGCGCTACAATTGAAGACCAACCATCAACTTTCGGAAGAATTATGGCAAACTGGTGAATTCTTACCACGTCAATTGGCCATTCTTCTGATGGACAAAAAACAACTCAATCAGGCCGTTATCGACAAGTTGGATCAGGACATACAGCAACATGCCACCGAGGAGCAACTGCAACTAATGGATTGGTTAATGGCCAACCAACTCACCAAACACAAACCACTACTTGCGCTTATCGACACTTGGGAAGAGAGCCCTTCAACCTTGCAAAGGAGAGTTTTTTGGTACCATCAAGCCAGACTCCGTTGGATGGGACGAACCGATTTCGACAACACTCCCGATTTGTTGACATCCATCGAAAATAAGATCTTGAGCGAACAACCAGCGGTACAGTGGGCCATGAATTACACAGCCGGACAAATAGGTAAATGGCAAGAAGAACATCGCGCTCGTTGCATTGCCATAGGTGAAACAACAGAATTGTATAAAAACGAGGTCGTCGCCAAAAATTGTACGCCAAGTTACTTGCCTGAATTCATCCGCATTGAGGTGGAAAAATTGGAAAAGTTGAAATAATTCGGATGACCTGTTTCTTATATTTAGCGACACAAACGCACTAAAAATGAAAACAATATACCTCGCACTTCCTTTTTTTCTTCTGATAATTGGTTGCCAAAGCGAACCGACAAAGTCTGGGGATCAACCTCCAATATTGTCCAGCGAAAAGCTACAGTTACTTCAATTGCAAAATAGAGATGATTCCTCTACCTGGGACTCGGCCATGTTCCAATCCGATTTGGAACTAAAGAGCTTTTACCCAAAAGATCTTCCTATTTCCATGGGTGTTTTCCCCACTCCGCGCTACAATTTATTGGGCCCAGCAAGTTTCAAAGGCATTGGGATGATGGGGCTAAGCGGAGGAGGCGACGAGCTGCGGCTAGCGGGCAAACCCATCTTGTACAGTGCGTTTTACATCAACCAAAGCGAAACAGCCAAAGCGTGTGTAGGCACCAAAAAGGACCGGGTGTTCTTTCAGATATTGGTACTAACCGATTCGATTGATACGGTCAACTACACCCACCTCCACAAATTAATTGTTTCGAGAAATCACCCCGACTACATCGGTGAGGGTTTTTTCCAAACTCGGCAAAACAAGATAGATTATCTCGCTTTTCACACCGTTACCCAATCTTCCTATGCCGTTGTGAACCTGCGTACCTTCGACCTAAGTAAAGGCAGAACCCTACTCATCGCACCAATGAAAGACGGTTCTCTGCGCTCGCTTCAGATTGCTTCACCTCCCCTCTCCAGAGACGAGCTTGATGCGTACACCAAAGAATTGCTTGACAACCAAAAAGTTAAAACCTTCTTCACCGCCAATGGCACCATATAAGTGCGAAAATGCTCGAAATACTGGGTTTGTTAATTTTCTTGAAATTTAGAACGTCTTTCGTTTTTCCTGCCTCAATCCACTTCGGGAGCTAACATTTAAAAACGATATTTGCCGCGAAGCAAAGCAGTGTTGCAACCATTCAGAGTTTTGGTTAGTCATTGTTTTTGTATTTCTATCAACCGCCTTATCTCGTTCACCAAATGAACCCTCGATTATAACTCGCACCCATGAAAAAACTCGCATTTAACTTCCTATCTCTTTGTCTTTTTCTTCTCTCTTGCAACCCCAACTCAGGTAAAAATAAAGAGGCTGAGACAGTTCCCTCTTTCGAAAACAAGGGCCACGAATTGGTTTACCACATGGTTCAAAAAGTGGGAAACTATCAAAAGCTAGCTCGCAAAAAAGGAGTGGAATACACGTACTCCTATCTCACACCGGATGGACAAAAGGACGTTTCGCATGAAAAATATTGGTTTGCTGGAGAACTATCCTATGGCAAATACACCCAACACGAACGTACACTTCCTGCCTACCCAGGTGTTCTAGAACAAGGCTTCGACGGTGAGGAATTTTGGGTGAAAAGCGAAGGGGAATTACTAGCAGACAGTACAGCCTTAAAGAAAGCAGCATTCAATAGACCGACCAATTATTACTGGTTTACCATGATGCAAAAGCTCTTGGATCCAGGATTGATCTATGCTTATCTCGGTGAAAAGGTCCATCAAAACCAAATTTACGACGTGGTTCGGGTATCTTTTGAATCAAAAACCAAGGAGCCGAAGGACATTTATCAGCTTTACATCAACAAGCAAACCAATCTGGTCGACCTTTTCCTTTTCACCGTGGTGGACTATGGCAAGGTTGACACTCCCTTTCTCATGGAAGTGGAATACGAAGACATAGACGGCATCCTGATTCCTTCCCGCAGAAAATACAAACCTTCAACATGGAATGCCGATTTGAGCGATGAACCGTGGACCGAAGTCACCTGGACCCAAATTCAATTCACTTCCAACCTTTCTCCAGCCGATTTTAAAAAATAGTCGCAACTAACTTATTGCCCCTTACCGAGCGTGAGAGAAGAGGGTAGTACCTTTTCATTCAGATCTATAAATCGTTGCTTTGCAATTTGTTTTATCAATAGGATCTTTTGTTTTTGTTTTGCTAAATTGACTTCTCCTAGTTCAAATACATTGACCATGTCTCTCCATTTTCGAGTTCAGTCCGACCCTAGAGTTCAAGAAGTTTTTGCGAGGTATCCTTCGCATGTCCGACCAAAAATGATGGCTTTAAGAGAACTAATCATTCGTACAGCCGAACAAATACAGGGGCTTGAAGTAATAGAGGAAACGTTAAAATGGGGTGAACCAAGTTATTTGGCAAAACAGGGAAGCACCATTCGCATGGATTGGAAACCGCGAAATCCGGATCATTATGCACTCTACTTCAAATGCACCAGTCTACTCGTTGAAAGTTTTAAGAAACGTTTCCCTACTACCTTCCAATATGAGGGCAACAGAGCCATCTTGTTGTCTCTGGATGAAAACCTACCTGTTGATGAAATAGGTTTGTGTATTGAGACGGCATTGCTATATCACAAGGTAAAACACCTGCCTTTACTGGGCTTGTAATGGGTTAAATAACTTTTGTACTTTCGCAGCATGAAGGGGACAACTCGATTTTTGGTAGTCTTAGGCTTTTTGGTCCTGTACCTTTTTTTGCTTGGAAATTCGGCATTTGGTTACCCGCTTACCGAAAACCACAAGTTTCATCCCATTGGTCTTGAGAAGGCGAAAGAATTCGGTAACAGCAATGTCCTTACAGCCAATAATCAATACTCATCCCTTCTTTATTATTCCACTACTCAACTCAATGATTACGACTCCGATTATGACAAAAATGAGTCGTTTGATCTTAATAAAACAGGATCGGTAAATCTTCCTGTATCCTCCCCATTTCACAAAAGAAGCGACGTTTTCCTCAAGGCCGGAAAGCTCAAAATCTTTTGCTTGTTCCACAGTTTTTGGTAACGATTTGTTGCACCATACTCTCTAAAGGGAAATCATACTCAACACAATTCGGAGCACCTTAAGGTGTCTCATCATAAACATTTATTTCAAAAACATGGAACTAGGAACAGCTCTTGTGGGGCTTATTAGTATTGCCTTGTGTGCAATACCTTTTGTACTTATTCAGCGAAATCGTGGTAAAAACGATAAAATTCAACTCAAAGAATTAACGGACTTTGCAATGGTCAATGGTTGCAAGCTTGATCAATACCAACTGGGCAACACATACGCTATTGGGCTCAATGAGGATGGTCAATATTTGTTTTTTATTCAGAGAAAACTCAATGAAAAAATACACATTGACCTTAGTGGCATAGCCGAAACAAAAATTCAACGTTCCTTTGGTAAGGAGGGTATCAATAGTTTGGTCTTGCATCTGATTCATCGGGACATTAGAAAAGAAAACACTTCTCTTGTTTTCTTTCGAACCGACTTGAGTTATCAAATTTCGGATGAATTAGAAAGTATCGACCAGTGGTCAAAAGTGATAAAAAGTAAACGGATGGCGCATCAATTTTTGTCGGTATAAAAAAAAGAAAAGCAACTTCGTTCGAAGCTCAAGCGAAGTTGCTTTTTGATTGGTCTAATGTTTACCACCGTAATCCTTCAGCACAAAACACAACATTTTTCAGGTGGAAAAACTGTGCAAATCATCCACATTTCTTTCACTTAGACATTGCAGCAATTCCTTTTTTTGAGTTCCATTTCAGGCGCATTTGCCATGGTGGTACACATGCGATCATTCACAAAAACCCTTTGAAGCGCCGAAAAATGCACCTAAAAACGAGCTTCTAACAAGCAGCTAAAACCCTCCTAACAAAACACTTATGGGACAATCCATCCATATTCGGGAATAAAATTCATTTTTATTACCCTACTATTCCGATAGAGTATACTATATTTGTCGAGTAAAATAAAAAACCATGCTTTTAGATCTAGTAAAAACGCGCACAAGTAGCGACACCAAGATTTCGATTTACAAAACCCTTTCATGGCGTGTAATTGGCACCTTGGATACCATGTGTATCTCGTATGTACTCACGGGTAAGCTAGACATGGCCTTGTCTATCGGTGGCATTGAAGTCATCTCCAAGATGCTGCTTTACTATCTACACGAGAGAACCTGGTTGAAAATTGCAAAAAGATAAAAAGATGAACATTCAAGAAATAAATAAAGAATTGCGCGCTCGCAGCTCTCAAGAAATCATTGCTTGGGCACTCGCACAGGCAAAAAATCCCATTGTAACTACGAATTTTAGACCTTACGAGGTGGTGCTTTTGCACGCACTTTCATGTCAACATGCCACCATACCCGTTATTTGGTGCGACACGGGTTACAATACACCCCAAACCTATCGCCATGCCAATGAGCTCATTCAAGCGTTCCAGCTTAACATCGACCTCTTTGTGCCGAAGCAAACGACCGCTCATCGCGATGTGGTTCTGGGCATTCCTGAAATAGACACTCCGGAACACGACCTCTTCACCGAGCAGGTGAAATTGGAGCCTTTTCAAAGAGCCATGGCCAAGCATCAACCTGACCTGTGGTTTACCAACCTGCGCAAAGAGCAAACAGACTTTCGGGCCAACCTCGACATCGTGAGTGTATCCAATGCAGGCGTCCTCAAGGTGAGTCCCTTTTTCCATTGGAGTGAGGAAGAATTGGACCAATATCTGGCTGAATTCAATTTGCCAAACGAAACAAAGTATTACGACCCCACCAAGGTTCTCGCCAATCGCGAATGTGGGTTACACAAAACATTATAAAATGAAAAATCAGCATTTACACGAGCTGGAAAACGAGAGCATTTACATCTTAAGAGAGGTGGCAGGCCAATTCAAAAAGCCCGTCCTCCTTTTTTCAGGAGGAAAAGACTCCATTGTTTTGGCTCACTTAATTCACAAAGCTTTTTTTCCTGCAAAAATTCCTTTCCCTTTTTTGCATGTAGACACGGGGCATAATTTCCCAGAAACCATTGAGTTTCGAGATCAGTTTGTCGAAAAACTAGGCGCGCAACTCATCGTGCGCTATGTTCAAGATTCGATCGATCAAAACAAGGCACAGGAAGAAACGGGCAAATATGCGAGCCGAAACAGCTTGCAAACCGTTACCCTACTCGATGCCATCGAAGAATTCTCCTTTGACGCATGTTTAGGCGGTGCGCGAAGAGACGAAGAAAAAAGTCGTGCAAAAGAACGCATCTTCTCCATCCGTGATGCTTTTGGGCAATGGGATTACAAAAAGCAGCGTCCCGAACCTTTTCAATTCTTGAACGGAAAAATCGGTTTGGGAGAAAACGTGCGCGTATTTCCGATCTCCAATTGGACCGAAGAAGATATTTGGAACTACATCGAGCAAGAAGATCTCGATCTACCCAGCATCTATTTTGCCCACGAACGAGACTTGGTTCTTCGCGATGGAAGTTACTTGGCTCAATCACCTTTTCTCAACACAGTAGAAAGCGATGTGTTTGAAAAGCAAACGGTTCGCTTTCGCACCGTTGGCGACATGACATGTACAGCGGCTCTTCCTTCGGAGGCAAGCACGATACGAGATGTAATAGACGAGAACAAAAATTCAGGCCGTTCCGAACGCGGAGCTCGCATCGATGACAAAAGAAGCGAAGCCGCCTTAGAAGAACGCAAAAAAGGAGGATACTTTTAAGATGGAATTAGTAAAAATTAGCACAGCAGGTAGTGTAGACGACGGCAAAAGCACCTTGATTGGTCGCTTGCTGTACGACCAAAATGCACTGACAGTAGAACAACGAGAACTCATCGAGCGAAAATCAGCCGAAAAAGGATGGACAGACCTCGACTTTAGCATTCTCACTGACGGTTTGGTGGCCGAAAGAGAACAGGGAATCACCATTGATGTGGCCCATATCTACTTTTCTTCTTCGGATCGAAAATTCATTATTGCCGATAGTCCCGGTCATGTGGAATACACCAGAAACATGGTCACAGGTGCCAGCACTTCAGATATTTCACTCATTTTGGTGGATGCTCGAGTGGGGTTAAAAGAACAGACCTATCGTCACTTTTTCATTAGCAACCTCCTGAAGGCAAAAAAGGTCATCTTTTGTGTCAACAAAATGGACCTGGTCGACTACAGTGAAGACCGTTTCCTAGAAATTGCTGTTTCCATTCAACAAATGACAGCTCAAATAAACGACCACGTGCCTTACGAAATTATTCCTATTTCATCGCTGAAAGGAGACAACTTGGTACATCGTTCCACTCAAACCGCATGGTACCGAGGAGCCACACTAGACGAACTTTTGCGCAATGAACCAACCGAATCAAACGTTGCACCATTCCGCTTCGATGTTCAATACGTCAACCACGTTCAAAACGAAAACTATGTGGATTACAGAGCCTATCTCGGTCGGGTATTGAGTGGAAAAATTGCCGTTGGCGATAGCATACAAGTGGTTCCAGGTAACAAGTTGAGCAGAATAAAAAGCATCCATCGATTCACAGAAGAATTGGACCAAATACAAGAAGGCGAAAGCGTTTCCATCTTACTCGAAGACGATATCGACATCTCGCGTGGATCTTCCTTTGCCAATCGAGAAAATCCGCTCGAACCGACGAATACGCTTCCGGCAACCTTGGTTTGGATGGACGATAGACTTGCCACTCCCAATTCAAAATGGATCCTAAAGTTTCATTCGAAGGAAGTGTTGGTAAAACTCAATCAGATCGAATCCTTGATTGACCCTTCTAGCTTTTCCAAGAACAGCGACATTCACTCTTTGGGACTCAACGATATTGCTGAAGTGACTCTGCAGAGTGCGCAACCGTTGTTTATCGATAATTATTCCTTTAACCCAAAAAACGGAGCCTTCATTTTGATCGACCCTATGTCGAACAATACAGTGGCTCTAGGTTTCAAGAAAGATTAATCCCTATGAAACGAATGGACAAAATGATGATTTGTTGCAGTACTTGTAGCCAATAAAAAAAGTAAACACGAAGTAGTAATTCGAAGTCTCCGGTGTGTTTACTGGGGACTTTTTTTATGCCTAAAAAATGCAAAGCTTTAGAACTGAGCTGGAAAATCCAGTCGTGGAACGCGACTTAATAGAGCTCGAAAAAAAAATACACGCCTTCAAAAATGGGCAAATCAACGAAGAGCGTTTTCGCACCTTGCGATTGGCTCGCGGGATCTATGGTCAACGTCAACCAGGCGTTCAAATGATCCGAATAAAATTGCCATACGGTCAACTATCGGCTGGTCAATTGCGCAGAATTGCCCAAGTATCCGATGATTACTCAACGGGCAAATTGCACATTACCACCAGGCAGGACATCCAAATCCATCACGTTTCACTCGATCGCACACCTCAATTGTGGGAAGAATTAGAAAGAGACGACATCACCCTCCGAGAAGCTTGTGGAAATACGGTTCGCAACATTACAGCCTCGGCTTTTTCGGGAATTGATCCTGCGGAAGTATTCGATGTACGCCCCTATGCAGAACAATTGTTTCAGCATTTTCTTCGCAACCCAGTGTGCCAAGAAATGGGGAGAAAAATCAAAATTTCTTTCTCCAATAGTGAGCAAGACGACGCCCGTGCCTTTATGCACGACCTTGGGTTTATTGCCAAAACCAAACAAGGCAAAAAAGGATTCAAGGTGTTAGTTGGTGGAGGACTAGGGTCACAATCTCGCCAAGCCGATGTATACGCTGACTTCTTGGAGGTCAGCGAAATACAGGCGCACTCCGAGGCCATTTTGCGCGTGTTTGACCGTTTGGGTGAGCGCAACAACCGCATGAAGGCTCGATTGAAGTTTCTGTTGAAAGACATTGGCTTTGCTGCCTTTTATCAAGAAGTTCAACAAGAATTGACGGCCATTTCCCCTTCAAGAGTGGAGTCTGAGCACCTTTCCCATGACCCCATTGTGTTGGAGAAAATCCCAGAAAACAAAAGAGGGTTAGAGTCCGATCCATTATATCAGCAATGGTTAACCCAACAAGTTTTCATGCAAAAGCAAAAAGGCTTTTTCGCTGTGGGTGTGAAAGTGAATTTGGGCGATTTCAACAGTGAGCAAGCGCGCTCCTTAGCCAACTGGGTGGAGAGATATACCGGAAATGAACTGACGCTCACCACCGAGCAAAACCTCATCGTTCGTCACGTACCTCGAGCGCATTTGCCTGCTCTTTTCGAATTCTTACAAGAATGGAGTTTGAGCGCACTCGGATATGCCAAAACCAATGACATTACCGCTTGTCCAGGTACCGACACGTGCAACTTGGGAATCGCCAATAGCACGCAGTTGTCCATCGCCTTGCAAAATCACATCGAGGAAAACTACCCATCCCTCACCCAAAACAAGAAAGTGGATATCAAGATAAGTGGTTGCATGAATTCTTGCGGTCAACACATGATAGCCAACATTGGTTTTCAAGGTATGTCGATAAACACCAAAGACAAGCGCGTTGCACCTGCAGTTCAAGTCCTCTTGGGGGGCGGCAACCTTGGTTCAGGCGAAGGTCGATTTGCCGACAAGGTGATTAAAATACCAAGTAAAAGAGCCGTTCGTGCTCTGGATCTGATCTTGAGCAATTTTGAAGCAAGTGGTGAAAACAGTTTCCTCAAATTCTACGATCAAAAAGGATCGAAATTTTTCTACGACTTGCTCAAGCCGCTCAGTGAGATCGACGAATTGCATGCCAACGATTTCATTGATTGGGGACACGACCAAGACTATCAAAAAGCCATTGGAGTTGGTGAATGTGCTGGGGTGGTAATTGACCTAGTTTCAACGCTTTTGGTTGAAGCCGAAGAAAAGTTGCAATGGGCAAAAGAAACCCTCGCCGAAGGTAGGTATCAGGACGCTCTGTACCATTCCAACAATGCGATGGTGGGTATCGCTAAAGCTCTGTTGCTTGCAGAGGGAAAAAAAACCAATTCTCCCCAAGTCATCTTGGATGATTTCGAACAGGAATTCATTCACACCAAGCGACTCCTTCTGCCCTATTCTTGGAAGGAAAATCGGGAACGATTCAAAACAACCATCGCCTCAAAAACGTGGGCAGAAAATTATTTCAACCAGGCGCTTATTCTCTTTGAACAAGCCCAAAAATGGAGAAAACATGAGAACAATTAACCGTGCAAAACTAACCCTTGTAGGTGCAGGCCCGGGCGATCCGGAATTGCTTTCCATCAAGGGTATGAAAACACTTTTTGATGCCGATGTAGTGATCTATGACGCCTTGGTTCATCCCGATTTACTGCTTTATGCGCCTCAGGCTGAATTGATCTTTGCAGGAAAAAGAAGAAGTCATCACCACCTTCGTCAGGATGAAATCAACCAGCTGATCGTACAAAAAGCCCTGGAAAAAGGACATGTGGTTCGCCTAAAAGGTGGAGACCCTTTTCTCTTCGGACGAGGAGGTGAAGAAATTGCATTTGCCCAACAATATGGAATAGACACCGGTTTTGTGCCTGGCATTACTTCGGCTACGTCTGTTCCAGCCACAGCGGGCATTTCGCTCACCCAAAGGGGAATATCCGACAGTGTTTGGGTGGTAACAGGCACTACCTCTAATGGACACTTTTCGGCAGGCCTCTTGTTGGCCGCCAAAAGCAAAGCCACCGTGGTTATTTTAATGGGCATGCAAAACCTCGAAAAAATTGTGGAGGCATTCCAAAACGAAAGAAAAAGCGACACCCCGGTTGCCATCATTCAAAATGGCTATTTGCCCGAACAAAAGGAAATCATTGGTAGGTTATCAACCATTTCTGCGCTTGTGGTTCAACATCAGTTGGCCAATCCTGCCATTATTGTAATCGGTGATGTGGTCGAAAAAAGCGGTCAACATCAGAGCATTTTTGCCCAAGTTGAATCCTTTTATCAAGCACATGTCTCGTAACGAACTCTTCCCTATTTTTCTAAAAACGCAGGTCTTCGAAGTCCTCCTTATTGGCGGTGGAATGGTGGCTTTGGAAAAGTTGACTTTCTTATTGAAATCGAGCCCCAACACCCAGCTCAGATTGGTGGCAAAGGAAATCAATCCAGAGGTGCAGCACTTGATTCAAAAATACCGTATCCCACATCGCCTTGGTCCCTTCGAAGCAAATGATTTGGCAGGTTGTTCTTTGGTTATTTCAGCCATTGACGACAGAGATGAAAGCATTCGTATTCGCGAATTGTGCAAGCAAAGGCACCTATTAATCAACGTAGCCGACGTGCCCGAACTATGCGACTTTTATTTGGGAGGAATCGTTACCAAAGGCAATTTAAAACTCGGTATTTCTACCAATGGCAAGAGTCCAACCATGGCCAAGCGATTACGTCAATTTTTCGAAGATGTCCTTCCTGAAAATATCGATGAAACCCTGTCATATATGAACGAATTAAGAACAAAAATGAAGGGTAATCTCGCTTCCAAAACCAAGCAATTAAACCAAGTAACACAACTTTTAATCCAACAAAATGATACAAACTGATATACTCATAATAGGAGCCGGACCAGTCGGACTCTTCACTGTTTTTGAAGCGGGCTTACTAAAACTCCATTGTCACCTCATCGACGCTTTGCCCCAACCAGGCGGGCAGTGTTCGGAAATATATCCGAAGAAACCCATCTACGATATTCCGGGTTTTCCTTCTGTTTTGGCAGGTGAATTAATCGACAACTTAATGGAACAAGCAGCTCCTTTTAAACCTGGTTTTACACTAGGCGAAACAGCACTCACGATCGATAAACAGGAAAATGGAAACTTTTTGGTCGTAACCGACAAAGGAACCCAACACCTGGCTCCGGTTGTAATAATTGCTGGAGGCTTAGGCGCTTTTGAACCTCGAAAACCACCTATCGCCAACCTTTCTTCCTTCGAAGAAAAAGGAGTAGACTACATCATACGCGACCCCGAAAAATACCGTGGCAAACGCTGTGTTATTGCAGGTGGTGGAGACAGTGCTTTGGATTGGTCCATTCACCTCACCGAAAAAGAGATTGCCGCACAGGTCACCTTGGTTCACCGTTCAGCATCTTTTCGCGGACACTTGGACTCTGTTCAAAAAGTCATTGACTTGGCCGATCAAGGAAAAATTAATTTAATCACTCAGGCAGAGGTTACCGGCTTAAGCGGTGATTCCTTTCTCAATACCGTGGAGATTACGCAAAATGGTGGACGAACCTTACAGGAAACCGATCATTTCATTCCCCTTTTCGGTCTGAAACCAAGCTTGGGTCCAATTGGTTCTTGGGGCTTGGAAATTGAGAAAAACGCCATCAAAGTGGATACCCTCGATTATTCCACCAACGTTCCAGGAATATATGCAATTGGCGATGTAAATACCTATGCCAACAAGCTCAAACTTATCCTCTGTGGTTTCCATGAAGGAACCTTGGCGGTTCAATCTGCCTTTGCGCGAATACATCCCGATAAAAAGAACATTTTGAAATACACCACCGTTAACGGAGTGACTGGTTTTTGATCACAAATTCTTAAAAACAGGCCTTCCTTGAGGTCTGTTTTTTTGCTAACTTCAAGATATGAAGGACAGCATCCGTACCTATTGTCAACATCGACTAGATGAAGTGGGGCGACTCAAAGATGCCCGAAGGGAAACCCTTGACAAAATTGTTGCCTATCTAAAATTCAAGGAAGACCAACCTTCTCATTTTCTTTTCATCGATTCAGACAATTCCCGAACCAGTCATTACCTTAAAATTTGGACCATGGTGGCGGGTCATTATTTCAACAAGCGCCAGGTCGACGCCTTTTGTGTAGGAGAAACCAAGGATGCCGTTCACCCTAACGTGGTGAAATCATTGCTCGACATAGGATTCGATGTCTTGGTAGTTGGCTCTGAAGCCAATCCAACCTATGCCTTGCGATTCGACGATGAACTTCCGCCCTGCCTTTGTGTTTCCAAAAAATTCGAGGACATCGTCCACTGGCCCCCATACATGGCGTGCATTCGTCTCGAAAATGAAGATTGGCATGGACAAATAGAATCAGAATTGGATTTGTTTCTTCCGTACAACAATCCTTCTTTTAGCGAAGGTTCTAGTTTACAAGACGAAACGTATTATCAATTATGTGCGCAGGTAGCTCGGGAAGTTTTTTATGTTTTTCAGCAGGTAAACCAAGCCTAGACTTCCTCTACTAATAGTTTCTCACAAACACTACCGCTCAGGGTTTCGTTCAAATGATCCGCATAGCGCACCACCAAACTTCCATCAAAGCTTTCATGACTGAGAATGTGCAAGGTGAGCCCCATTTGTATGCCTCTTCGGTTCAAAAAATTCAAGAATTCACGAGAAGACTGGTCCAAGGAAGCCAAGCGGTATTTTTTACCTACTTGTCCCTCTTTCAAAGAAATATACTCCTTGGCTTGGATCACACCGTCGGCTTGTGGAATAGGCGAACCGTGTGGGTCCACGGTAGGGTAACCCAGTAACTCGTCCATGCGGTTAAAAAATTGATCAGAATCTATGTGCTCTATCTGTTCGGCTATTTCATGAACTTCTTCCCAACCAAATCCCATCTGTTCCACCAAAAACATTTCTGTCAATCGGTGTTTGCGGATCACCAAACCTGCACGCTTGCGACCAACATCTGTCAACTGAATCGGCTTGTATTTTTCATACTGAATCCAATTTTTCTCTGAAAGTTTCTTGATCATGGAATTAGCCGTGGGCGTACTAATCCCTAACTCCGAGCTCAGGTCCGACAGGGTACATTCTCCACTTTCGCCAGATAATTTCAACAGGGCTTTCAGGTAATTTTCTTCGGTTGCAGATGCCATTCAAGGAAATTTTAACGAAGGTACATAAAACGGAACCCAATCTAGCCTTTTTATCCAAAAGTCAAAAGTCATCAGCAAAAAGATTTGTCTAATTTCATTGTTAGACTAATCTAACTTTATATATTTGCATCTCTAACAAAAGATTTTTAGACGTGAAACTTTTATACTTTCTTCTCGGTATCTCCTCGTTCTCACTAGCACAAGAATATTCCATTACCGGAAAAGTACTCGACGGACAACAACCTGTCTATCAAGCAAAAATTCAAATAGAAGGAAGTCAGATTGGTGCCATCACCGACAGCACTGGTACATTTCACCTCGACCTTCCACAAGCAGGCGACTTTGTTTTGATCTGCAGAGCGGCGGGTTTTACCGAGACTACAAAACGCGTCAAGATTCACCCAGATTTACATCAATCAACCGTATTTTTTCAACTACAAACCCTTTCCCAAGAAATCAACGAAGTGGTGGTTTCAGGAACTCTCAAGGCGGTGGGACGACTAGATTCACCCGTACCAGTTGAAGTCTACCAAAGTTGTTTTTTCAAATCCAACCCCACTCCTTCCGTTTTTGATGCTTTGACGAACGTCAATGGGGTTCGACCACAAATCAATTGCAACATTTGCAATACAGGCGATATTCATATCAACGGACTAGAAGGCCCTTACACCATGGTTTTGATCGATGGAATGCCCATAGTGAGTGGTCTATCCACGGTCTACGGCTTGAGCGGAATACCACAATCGTTAATCGACCGAGTTGAAATCGTAAAAGGACCAGCCTCTACTCTCTATGGTTCCGAGGCAGTTGGAGGATTGATCAATATCATTACCAAACAACCAACCAAAGCGTCTGCGCTCGCCTTTGACCACTTCGTAACCTCCTGGGGCGAAACCAATAACGACATAAGCTTCAAAATCAAAACCAAAAGAACCCAGCACCTAACTGGCATCAATTATTACAACTTCCAAATTCCGACCGACAAGAACGGAGATGGGTTCACGGATGTTACCTTACAAGACCGCATCTCTGTCTTCCACAAAATCAATATCCAACGCAAAAGCAATCGACTGTTTCAAATCGCTGGTCGCTATGTATACGAAGATCGCTGGGGGGGACAAATGAACTGGACACCGGAATATAGAGGAACAGATAGCCTCTATGCAGAGAGTATTTACACTTCGCGTTGGGAACTTTTTGGAACCTACCAATTGCCTTTGAAGGGTTCTTGGATGTACCAATTTTCAGCCAATGGTCATCAACAAAATTCCTTTTATGGAACCACACCTTTCCATGCGGATCAACGCATTTTCTTCAACCAATTGATCTGGAACGAGGTAGTAGGTCGCCACGACCTCACAGCAGGGAGCGCCTTTAGAGCCACGTATTATGACGACAATACAACGGCCACAGCCATGCTCGACAGTTCTCAAACGCAAGCCAACTTATGGACTTTGTTGCCCGGAATCTTTGTCCAAGATCAAATTCAATTAAGCGAAAACCATCAATTATTAACCGGACTACGCTACGACTACAACCACATTCACGGTTCCATTTTCTCACCCCGATTAAACTACCGTTGGAAAAGCAGTAATCGACTTAACATCCTTCGATTTGGTGTGGGCAATGGGTACCGCGTTGCCAATGTATTTACCGAAGACCATGCAGCACTCACAGGCGCACGCAAGGTGGTGTTTACAGAAGCCCTCAAGCCAGAAACGAGCTACAATGCCAACGTGAATTTCATCAAGCAAATCCCAACCAAAAATGTAGGATTTATCACCTTTGACGCAACTGTATTTTACACCTACTTTCACAACAAAATTTTACCCGATTACAATTTCGACCCGAACCTAATTGTGTACAGTAATCTCGATGGTTTCGCAGAAAGTAAGGGTGTTTCATTAAACATTGATTGGAGATTGAATCGTCAAATTTCCTTGTTTGCCGGCGGAACCTTCCAAAACATTTCTGTGGTCGAAAACGGAGAGAGCTTCACCCAGATTTTGACCGAACGAGCATCCGGTGTGTGGCGATTTCAATACAAAACAAAAAATGAAAAATTCACCTTCGATTACAACGGTAACCTCTATGGAAAAATGTTGCTACCACTTTTGGGTCCACTAGACGAGCGAGATCCCTATTCTCCTGTACACAGTATCCAAAACATCCAAGTCACCTACACTTTCAAGAAAAATTGGGAAATCTATGGTGGCATAAAGAACCTATTGAACTTTACTCCGCCTGCCAACAGTATTGCCAGAGCTCACGACCCTTTCGATAGAGAGGTTCAATTCGATGCCAATGGACAGGTGATTGCTACCCCGAACAACCCACAGGCATTGACCTTCGATCCGAGCTACATTTTTGCTTCAAACCAAGGAATTAGAGGATTCTTGGGTGTTCGTTTTACTTGGAGGTAATTTAACAGGAGCATGCCTTAAGCGAGGTAAACATCTAAAAATCAAATATCTATCCGTTTACTAACGGTTAAACTGACAAAGTGTCCTGTTTATATTTTGGCACCAATCCAACCTATTGATAATCAAATGCATATTCGTTGGCTAACGGTTAGCATGTCATTCTGTCGTAATCCAAAAGGACTATTTTCATCCCCAAATCTTCCGCCAGAATCTATTTTCTCTACTTCCTCCTCCTCACTCTCCTTTTCACTCTCTACTTCACTTTCTACTTCACTCTTCATTCTCGGTCCCATTCTCATTCTCATTCTGTTATCTTTGCTGCATGCATCCAAAAGTAAAATCCGCTCTTTCCAGTCTTAAAATTGAACAACTCACTCCCATGCAGGAGGATTGTCTTCAAAATTATCCAAAGGTTAATAGCTTCGTATTACTGTCCCCTACTGGATCTGGAAAAACACTTGGATTTCTTTTGCCGATCATTCAAGACTGTATCCCTAGTAAGGGTCACATTCAGGCGCTAATTGTTACACCAACTCGCGAACTGGCGATTCAAATTGAATCGGTTCTAAAAGCATCACAAAGTGGACTTCGAACGCTATGTGTATATGGTGGTCACAGTTTAAAAAATGAGAAAAACTCGTTGACTCAAACTCCAGACGTCCTAATTGGAACTCCAGGTCGATTGGTCGATCATTTGGATCACGAGCGCATTTCTCTGCGCCGTTTGGAGCATTTGGTTTTGGATGAATTTGATAAATGCTTGGAGATGGGTTTCCAAACGGAGATTCATTTTCTTTGGGAAAACGCCAATCAGAAACGAACCTTCTTCTCCTCAGCAACGGAGATAGAGGAATGGCCTGACTTTGTGGATATTTCCAATCTAAAGACAGCGAATTATCTCACCGAAAACAAACCAGACATTGAGTTTTTAGCGCATTGGTATGACCAAGAAGAAAAAATTCCTGGTCTAATGGAACTTTTGTGCACCTTTCACGGTCGAACCATTGTTTTTTGTAATCACAGAGAAGCAACTGAGCGTTTGACAGAACATCTTTTGGAGCTGGGGATTCCTGCCTTGAACTTTCATGGGAAACTAGAGCAAGATGAACGCGAAAGACGATTGATTCAATTTAGAAACGGAACCAGTCACTATTTAATCGCAACCGATTTGGCCGCTCGTGGTTTGGACATTCCGGAGGTAGAAACGGTGATTCACTATCAGATTCCGCACAAAGAAGATGCTTATACGCACCGAAATGGTCGCGCAGGCCGAATGAATGCAAAAGGGCGAGTAGTGTTAATGTTGCAGCGAGAATTGGGGACTTTAGATTATATCCCACAAGATTTACCAGAGGTTGTAATTCCACGTGACATGAAGCTTCCCCAAGCGACAGAATGGGAGACCTTGTATTTCTCCGGTGGTAAGAAGGAAAAAATCAATAAAATCGACTTGGTTGGATTTCTTGGCCAAAAAGGATCTTTAAAAAAGGAAGAAATAGGACTCATAACCGTTTTGGATCACGCTTCCTATGTAGCCATTCCTAGAGCCAAAGTCAAAACACTTCTCGGTAAAATCAGAAACGAAAAGGTAAAGGGCAAAAAGTTAAAAATTGCAGTTTCGCGATAGAACTACTGAACACCTTCATTAAAACTACCACTAGTCAATCCCTCGCTGTAAGTATTCATTTCAGTGAACCTTCCTTTGAGCACTTTAGGTTTGTTTTTTAATTTAGAAAACCCGTAAACGATAGGAGCAAAGGCATTCGTTAATTTCAACAAAAATGGAACGACCTCAGGGTGCTTGGTGGCATGAATGGCGTGTTCGTTTTCATACAAACTTCTATCTCTGTGAGTGGCAGGATACATGGTTTCCAACTGATTCTCCGGATCCTTTACCAAAATATTGATTCCGTTCCACCAACCTTTTTCAAACGCTATTCTTTCATTGCCATGCGCATTCAATGGGTGATGGTTGGTGTAAGATTCGTAAAACAATTTGTATTCTGGATGAGAAATCAAGAAGTCGCGGTTAGCCTGTCGAACGTGTTGGTAATTCGAATCATCCACCAAAATCACTGCGTTGTCGGCCAAAAAAGGTTTGATTAGCAACAAGCACATCAATTGACTTCGATAATCGTGTGGTCCATCCACGAAGAACACCCCCACTTTTCTTCCACCTAATTCATTCTTTAAATTTTCAAGAGCATCTTCATAATCTTTGTTGATGACTTCAACATTGGTCAAATTTAGCTTGGCAATTCTCTCTTTTACAATCCCAAAATTTTTACCGTCTTTATCAAAAAAGGCAAAATTATCGACCCCGAAAGCCTTGTTTTCTCCTATTTCTTTAGCTACAGACAACAGGGTTAAACCTCTGTAAACGCCCACTTCTAAATAACAGGTATCCTTGTTTAGTAGTAGCTTCGAAAAACGCTGTAAAGTACCGGTCAATTTTTCACCTGAAAAGCCCGTTAATATTTCCGATTTATCACTGATTAATCCGTTCGCTTCAGATTCTAAAATGGCCTCTTTAAGTTGACGATATAATTGCATGGTTTGATTTTCAAAAGCCTCTAAAATAGAAACTTTATAAGGATTATTGCGTCGGTCCAAACTGGAATAGCTAATTCTTTTTGAAAAACGCCTCTATCGTCTTCTCGGCAAGTTTGCCTTCTGGTGTAAATTGGGAAGGGTCTCTTCTGTCATTCATGTTGTTCGGAAACCACTTCCAGATAAATCCACCAGCTACCCAATCCATGCTCCAGACTTCTTCAAAACATACGGCAAACAACCGAGCTTGTAAGGACTCATTTACTTTTTCGAACATAGGTTCCGATCGCCAGGGTTCTTTGGCTGCATAATCCATGTTTCGGTAGCCAAACTCGGTCAACAAAATTGGCTTTTGATTTCTAACAGAACAATTCCTCATTTTTTCCAAGGGTTCCTTCCATCCGCGTTTCAATTCTTTGATACTCGGGTTTCTTTTGGTCGTCAATGGGAAATAGGCGTTTACACCAATAAAATCTAACTGATCAATAAAGGGAACCTGATCAAAGCAATCCCAGTTTTCAGCGTAAGTGAGTTGGCCTTTATAGACCTCTCGAATATCTGCTATCAACTTCTTCCAAAAAACAGGTCTCGCTTTCAAAGGCTTGGCCAATTCTGTACCCAAACAAAAAATATCAACCCTCTCCTCTGAAGCCATGCGAGCAAAAAGCAAAATAAATGAACGGTAATTGTCTTCCCATTCCTTCCACTTTTCTTCCGATTTCATTTCGATGTGCCCTGTAAAGCCACCATTTCCGACCCATATTTGAGGTTTCAACATGACCATGTACCCTTTTTGCTGAGCTAGTCGAATGGTGGCCGCGCAACCTTCCTCAGTTTCTCCCCACCACTGATGAGCGATGTTGAATCGAATGGACGGGTCGTGCAAGTCAGGCATGAAAGCATAGGGCATAATGGCCAGCGCATTCGCATTGAGATGTGCCATTCCCTCGTTGAAAGAAGTATCCAATGGTGCAATTGAAGCAACAAATGACAAGCCTTTGATTTTTGAACCTTTCCATGGTTTGGCTTGTTGCATTCTTGAAGAACAATTCAAGGAAAAAACGAGAATTACAAATATTAAAAGCTTGTGCTGTGCTAATTTCATCGGGAATACTTAATTTAAAAGTAAATATTTTAACGAATATTTTATGTTATGCGCGCATAGTATAATTTTATTTGCTTACATTTATTGTCAATAGGTTACACAAATTACTCAATAGAAAATGTCTACTGAAAAAACAAAATCAATAAAAGGTGGTGAATTCCTAATTAAAAACACCACACCAGAAGAAATTTTTACTCCCGAAGAATGGTCTGAAGAGCAGCGCATGATTGCACAAATGTGTGATGATTTCATCGAGCAAGAAGTTCAGCCCAACCTCGATCGCATCGACCAAATGGAAGCTGGCCTCATGGAGTCGTTGTTAGAAAAAGCAGGCGAATTAGGTATGTTATCGATGTCCATTCCCGAAAACTATGGAGGTATGGGTGTTGACTTCAAAACCTCTCTTTTGGCCACCGAAAGACTCGGGAAAGGATACTCCTTTTCGGTCGCCTATGGAGCCCATACAGGTATTGGAACACTTCCTTTGTTGTATTATGGAAATGAGGAACAAAAGCAAAAATACATTCCCAAACTAGCAACGGGAGAATGGAAGGCAGCCTACTGTTTGACAGAACCGAGCTCCGGATCGGATGCCAATTCCGGGAAAACAAAGGCCGTGTTAAGCGACGATGGCAAGCACTACATCTTGAACGGTCAAAAAATGTGGATCACCAATGGTGGATTTGCCAAATTGTATACCGTTTTTGCGAAAATAGGTGACGACAAAAACCTTTCTGCCTTTTTAGTGGAAGCAGATTGGGAAGGAGTAAGCACCAACCCTGAAGAAAAGAAAATGGGAATCAAGGGTTCTTCCACTCGCCAGGTTTTCTTTAACAATGTGAAAGTACCGGTAGAAAACCAACTTTCAGAAAGAGAAAATGGATTTAAAATCGCCTTGAACATACTGAACATTGGTCGTATCAAATTGGCTGCCGGAGTATTAGGTGGTGCGAAGGACGCCATCAATCACACGATCAAATACGCGAATGAACGAGAACAGTTCGGACGACCGATTTCAAAATACGGAGCAATTCGCTACAAAATTGCCGAACAAGCCATTCGCGCTTACGCGGTAGAATCGGCTACTTATCGAGTTGGACAGAACATTGACGATGCCAAACACACCTTAATTGAAGAAGGTATGGAGCCTGGTAAGGCCTTGTTGAAAGGGATCGAGCAGTTCGCTGCAGAATGTGCCATACTCAAGGTAGCTGGATCTGAATGTTTGGATTACGTAGTAGACGAAGCCGTTCAGGTACACGGTGGAATGGGCTATTCAGCTGAAAGTGCCGTTGAAAGGGCTTACCGAGATTCGCGCATCAACCGCATATTTGAAGGTACCAACGAAATCAACCGCATGCTTACTGTGGACATGATCCTGAAGCGCGCCTTGAAGGGTGAACTCGACTTGATGGGGCCTGCCATGCAAGTAGCCAATGAGTTAATGAGCATACCTTCCATGGAGGAATTGCCCGAAGGTGAATTGGCCACGGAGTCCAAAATGTTGGAAGGATTCAAAAAAGCCATTTTGATGGTAGCCGGATCCGCAGTTCAAAAATTAATGCAAACCCTCGCCAAGGAACAAGAGGTCTTGATGAACATTGCCGACATGGCTATTCAAACTTACCAGGCAGAGTCGCTGTTACTTCGCGTACAAAAGTCACTCGCTACCAAAGGTGCAGATCAACTAAAAGAAGAAATTGCCATGGTGAAAGTATTCTACTACGACGCTGCCGAAAAAATTGCAAAAAGTGCCAAGGACGCCATCAATAGCTTTGCAGAGGGAGATGAAAAACGAATGATGAACATGGGATTGAAAAGATTCACCAAGAGTAATGACATCAACCCTAAAGAACTCAGACAACTCATTGCTTCACGAATCATAGAAGCAAATCAGTATAATTATTAGTGTTTGGTTAGTACATGTGAGCATGGCCCTGTAGTTTCGATTACAGGGCCATTCTTTTGTGCACAAAAAAGGCCATTCGCGAAATACGAACGGCCTTTGTGTTAAAAGTTGATGAACCTTTATTCAATGAAATCATGCGACGGTAGTGGAGAACATTCGACTCAAAAAAGAATTTTTAAACCGTTCATTTCCCACCTCGCAAAATTACTTTTTCACGAGCAATTTAATACCATCTGCTTCAAATCCCATTGTAATTTTCGGCTCAGTAATTTTCATGATTTCTTCTTCACTTTCACCTGCGTCTTCCGCAAAGTGACATAACATATCTACCGATACAGTGTCTTGATAAGCCACTCCATGCATGATGGCTTCTGTTCCTACTTCCGTGTCTGTTGGAATGGTAAAATGATCCTTAAAACGAACCATAAAAGTTTCTCCATTTCCTTTGTCCACATTCACCCAACATCCAGCTTTGGCACATACCTGATTCAATGGAGCTTGAAAAGTATACTCCGTTTTCGCGCCTTTTTTTGCCTGAAAATCAGCCATCATGGCTTGAACAGTAAGAGCACTTTTTTCTTCGACCTTCACCGGACCGTACTCCATCTTTGCGTCTGCTGTTGCTTCCTTGGTATTGGAACACGACGCTAGTAGCCCAACGGCTACCAATGCTAAAAATCTATTTTTCATAACCTATTTTGTACAATGCTAGATGCGAAAATAAGGCAAAGGTTGCCTCTTATTTGAGAAATTGATCGTAATAATCTTCAACGGATAAAACGGCATCGTTTACCATGATTTCACGAATTCCTAGCGACACGAAAAAACGAACGATAATGTGTCTTGCCTTCGCTGTATTTTCCTTCATGGTAATGCGAACTTGCTTCGTTGCCTGAAGGTGTTCTACTGTGAAATATAAGGTATAGTACTCCGCACTCTCCTTTACTTGCTTCGAAGTAATATCTGCCGGAATACCGAAGACAAAATCCCCAGCTTGAACGGCCGCTCCTATGGTTTCTTTTTTGGGAGAAGTAGCACGAGTAGTTTGACCAAATGCACTGAGGCCAAATACCAAAAACAAAAGAAGGCTGAATACTATTTTCATGATCGTTGAGTTTACAAACTAAGGTACAACTATTTTGCCAAGATTATCCTCTAGCTCTATAGAAACCAGTTCACTAGTTACGAACTTTGCGCCTAGTTCTCTATGTGATTCAATGAAAAATCTCGAATGGAATGTACCACCTCGACTTGTTCCACATACAAAACTCTCATGGCAGCCAACAAGCGGTGAACATAAAACTTTTCCGTTGCATCGCCCGTTTTAAGCTCTACTTTTAGTTCGTGCCTTCCTTCCTCAAAATCCACCGAAAAGTATTCCGAATAATCTTCTCGTGCAGCATCGACCATGTCTTGATTGATGTGTTCGGGCAACCAAAAAACAAATGTATTAACAGTCTTGTCCGACTGAAATTCAGATGAAGATTTGGATCGTGCCGTTTCTTCGGTCGTTTGCCCAAATGTAGTAGCTGTTAGCAACAAAGCGCCAACAATCATCGCGCGTAATTTCATAACTTCGTTCCTTTGAAATTTCATTTAATAGTTAGACGAAGATAATCGTCCTAGCGTTGTATGGCGAAAACGAATCAAATAAAACCCAAGAAGCTCAAGCTC
>JAOASF010000130.1 GCA_025210175.1 Crocinitomicaceae bacterium
GAATCACATTGAGTATGCCGGGGGCTTCGTAAGGATTCGAACCGTTGTAGGTGGCAAAACGGTTGAAAATTTGAACCAATTTCGGGTGATTCAATGCCTTTTCGTTGGCCTTGTTCATGGTCGTAAACAATTCCAGTTTGGGAATGGCGCGAATGCTTTCAAAAACTGATTTGCTAAAATAATTCGACCATCTGTGAAGCGACATTTCCAGAAAAGTTTTGTGCGTTTTTTCGTATTGAAAGGCAGCCTTTTTAAATCGTGCCTTTAACGGTGAACTCGAAATATTGAGTTCTTGCTCCACGGTCTTGTATGTCTCTTCTGGGTTAGAACTAAAGGGCAGAAATGTTCCGTCTTCGAAGAAATAGTGACAGGATGTTTTGCTCCTTTGATAAGTGAAATAATCACTTGGCTTTTTGCCTGCCAATTCAAAAAGCTCTTCTACAAAATGGGGCATGGTGAACAAAGAAGGGCCTGCGTCGAAACGGTAATTCTTTCCTTCTACACTCCCTAATTTGCCGCCGAAATAGTCGTTTTTTTCATAGATTTCTACCGCATACCCCTGCAACTGCAAGCGTATTGCACTGGCAATCCCTGCTATTCCAGAACCGATAATGATGGCTTTTTTACTCACAACTTACGATTAAAATCTACGAAAAATATTGAACAGTGGTTTTCGTCTTGCATAACTTTTAGTTATAACTGCCAATTTAGTTCAAAAATCCGATAGGGTTTTATTTCACGTAATCTTGTTTCACCACCAGCATGCACTGATCGTTGTCTACACGTAGGTAGCCCTGATCATAACAAAAGTAGTATTTTGCCCCCTTTTGAGTCGTGTAAATGTTCGTGTAATAGTGAAAATTAAACCCTTTTTCAGCTAAGGAAATCGAATCAACCGTCTTCTTGCCGTCTGGGTTGAGTTCCGCCAAAATTCGCCTGTTTTTTCGGAGGATGGAATTCACTCTCCTCACGTAGGTATTGGCATCTTCATTCAAACGATTATTGTAGGTGTTACGGCAATAATCAGAACAAAACTTGCGGTCCTTTCGTCCTCTAACTTCTGTCTCACATTCGAGACATTGACGTGTGTTCTCTGTTTTCATAGTATTTTCCTACTTCAAAATAACATTTCTTAACTCAAAGCCACCTCACAAAGGGAAAATGTTTTTCACCTTTGTTGGTCAATCTGAAAGGAAAAATGACAGAAAACGAAAACCCGTCTCTACAACCATCCACTTTTCTACAAGAACTTGGGGGTAAAGTTTCCGAACAACACGAAAAAATATTATTGCTGAAGCGCGAAGTTTCCAAGGTTATAGTTGGTCAGTCGTACATGGTCGACCGTCTGTTGATCGCCCTGCTCTGCAACGGTCACATTTTATTGGAAGGGGTGCCTGGCTTGGCGAAAACGCTAGCAGTAAAAACCTTGGCTCAGGCCTTACATGTGGACTTTAACCGGGTACAGTTTACACCAGATTTGCTTCCAGCGGATATTACTGGAACGCAAATTTTTGATCAAAAAACAGGCGGTTTTAGCGTGCGAAAGGGACCTGCTTTTGCCAATTTTATCCTTGCTGACGAAATCAACAGAGCGCCAGCAAAGGTGCAAAGTGCCCTGCTGGAAGCCATGCAAGAACGCCAGATTACCATCGGGGATGAGAGTTTTGTTTTGCCTGAACCATATTTGGTGCTTGCCACCATGAACCCCATCGACCAAGAAGGAACTTATTCTCTTCCGGAGGCTCAGGTAGATCGATTCATGATGAAGGTGGTGCTGGGTTATCCAACCTTGGAGCAGGAACGTCAAATTTTGCGCTTCAACGTTTCTTCGGAAGGTTTCCCAGTTATTCAACCCGTGCTTTCTGGACAGGATGTACTTACATTTCGTGCGCTCACCAAGGAGATCTATCTCGATGAGAAAATTGAAAAATACATTTTGGATCTGGTTATTGCTACCCGCACGCCGGATCAGTTTGGCCTGGGCTATATGGATGCCTTTATTTCGTATGGCTGTTCTCCTCGTGCTACAATTAATTTGGCCATGGCCGCAAAGGCACATGCCTTTATTCAAAACAGAGCCTTTGTAGTTCCAGATGATGTAAGAGCCATCGCTATTGATGTAATGCGCCATCGCATTGGGCTCACCTACGAAGCAGAAGCTGAAGGAATGGATGTGATCCAAATTTTGAACAAAATAATCGGTCGAATCCAGGTCCCATAAGGAATGACGACAAAGGAACTTCTCGAGAAAATCAAGAAACTTGAAATTCGAACGAAACACCTTACCAAGCAGGTGTTATCAGGCGAGTATCACTCTGCTTTTAAGGGAAGGGGAATGACCTTTAGTGAGGTTCGCAACTATCAGCTGGGCGATGAAATTCGAACGATTGATTGGAATGTTTCGGCGCGATTTAACGAACCATATGTAAAAGTTTTTGAGGAAGAGAGAGAATTGCAAATTGCTTTGCTCCTCGATCTTTCAGCGAGTATTGATACAGGACTTGGCCAAAAGTCGAAACGTGAATTGATGGCCGAAATAGCTGCTATTTTGAGTTTTTCGGCAGTGGAAAACAAGGACAAGGTATCGGCTTATTTTTATACCGACATGCTGGAAAAGTATATCCCGCCCGCAACTGGTAGGAAGCACAATTTATACCTACTGAGAGAATTGTTGGAATGTACTCCAAAGCACCAAAAAACGGATTTCGCATCGGCAGCGAATGCGGTGGCGCGATTGTCCAAAAAGAAAGCGATTGTATTCGTGATTTCAGATTTTAAGGAAAGTGACTACATGGATCAGCTTCGCCAACTGAGAAAAAAACACGAGCTCATCTGTATCAAAATTCACGACGAAATGGATCGAAGCTTTCCTGAAATCGGACTCGTACCTATTTTGAACCCCGAAACGGGAAGAGAAACGTGGGTGAACACGAACTCTGAAGAGTTTAAGTCGCAATATCAATTGCAAGCCGATCAACATTCGCTTCGTTGGAAAAGCGACATGATCAAACTGGGAATTGACGCTGTGGAAATAGGAACAGACGAAGATGGTCACCGCGCCTTAGTGGAATTGTTTCACAAAAGAAGACGTATAGCATGAGATATGTAGTTCTTTTCTTGCTGTTGAGTTCTTTGCCCGTAGTAGGTCAACAATTCACCACCTCGATTCAACCACAAAAAATGGAAGTAGGAGGTGTGTTTACACTTTTGTTGGAAGTGGAAAGCGATGAAAATTGGGGCTTAGCCAAAGATCTGCCACGATATTTACTGAGACCAAATCCAGAAAAGGAAAGTCCAGATACAATTGATCTAGAATTTGTGGAAGAATTCGGCGATTCAGTTCTGCTAATCCAAGGGAAAAAATACTATCAAATCTTAGCCAAAGCCATGTGCTTTGATACGGGCTTATTCTTGTATGCACCTTCTCCAATAATAAGAGCAACCGATACTTTTCGCTTCGATGCACAAGTGTGTCGCGTAGATTTCATTCAAGGAACAGAGGCTGGTCCGATCAAGGACATTGAAGAAATTTTTGCCGAAATTCCGGACGAACCCTTTTCGTTCATGAATTTTCTGAAGTCGTATTGGGGTTGGTTTTTGGGTGTTGCTCTTGCCGCGCTTTTGGCGGTGATTTTTTGGAGAAGAAAGAAAAAGGAGGAAGTTCAATCAGTCAATTCTGAAAGTCTCAAAGAGGTCATTCTCAGTCAGTTCGATGATTTGTGCAGGAAGCGACTTTGGGAGAAAGAAAGTCTTGAAGCCCATTTTGTACCGGTGGTCCATATTTTGAGAAACTATTTGGGTAAAGAATTTGGCTACCAATTGCAACACAAAACGACCTTCGAAATTCTCTTTCTGCTTGAGAGAGAAGGGTTAAAGGCTTGGGATAAACAGGAGCTCTCTATCTTTTTGGAAGTGAGCGATTTGATCAAATTTGCCCAATCGCAGATGGCAGCTGGAGGGGTTGAGGTTATCAACCTAAGAATTCGCAAATTTTTAATAGAATTTGAGAAATAGTGTGGTGGTTTAAAGACATATCGTTCTTCCAATTCTTGCATCCTCAGGTGCTTTGGGCCCTGTTGTTGCTTCCTTTGTTGTATTGGCTTTTACTCAAAAAAGGGAAGACCAAGGAACAGCGATTTGTGGTTACACGAACAGAGAAAGAGGCTTCAGAATTAAAGGTGAATTGGGTGGAAAAACTTCAAAAGTTATTACATCTGCTAAAAACATTGGCTGCTGGTTCTTTTCTGATAGCCTTGGCTGGGCCGTATGATTGGGCCGACAACGACGTAGAGGATTATAAAAAGGGAATCGACATAATTTTAGCCATGGACGTTTCTTTGTCCATGTATACCCGCGATTTTCAACCAGATCGGCTACAGGCCTCAAAACGAGTGGCAAAGGAGTTTGTTTCCAACAGAAAGGGAGATCGCATTGGTTTGGTGGTGTATTCTGGTGAGGCTTACACGGCTTGTCCGTCAACTCTCGATTACGAAGTGCTGAAACATCAAATCGATGAAATAAACGGCGAGTACATCGAAGGTGGAACAGCTATTGGGGTTGGTTTGGGAACGGCAGTGGCTCGATTGAGAAGCGATAGTTTGAGTACCAAGGTGATTATTTTGTTGACCGATGGTTCAAACAATGCCGGCGAATTGACTCCGGAGATGGCTGCCGAATTGGCCCGAGCGAAGAATGTTCGCGTTTATACAATCGGCGTTGGAACCACTGGAGAAGCACTGTCACCCGTGGTTGGTCCTTTTGGCATAACCTTTCAAAACATTCCGGTGGAAATCGATGAAGAAACCCTCAAAATGATAGCGGGAATTACGGGTGGAAAATACTTCAGGGCTACTTCCGAAGAAAAATTGAGCGCTATTTATGAAGAAATTGACCTTATTGAAAAGAAGAAATTTTTAAGCGAAGTTTATCAAGGAGAACCTCCTGTAAATCCTACAGTTTGGATAGTAGTAGGGTTGGTCCTTGTTCTGTTGAGCCTGTTTGTTGAACGTGTATTTTTTGAATCCAAACATGCCTAGGGAGAAAAGAGAAATAGCCTATGTTTTGGCCGTTGAAGCAATGCTTTGGTCTTTATTTGCGGCCATCTACATTTTGCTTAAAGCCAAATATCCCGAAACATTTGCCCTTGCGAAGCCCCTGTATTTGCTCTTTAATTTGTTGGTTTACCCCGTTCTTGTATTGTACGTACTTCAGGTCATTTCTTGGGAAAAATGGAAGAGTAAGTGGCCCAAACACCTTTTGTCCCAATTTTTTCAAGCACCTCAACTGAGCCGAAGAAGAAGGAAAGTGGTCTTGCTTCGCATCGCAGCTTTTTTCATGATTGTAGCTTTGGCTCAACCCATTTTGGGCAAAAAGAAAGCTAAAGTCTCCGGAAGAAATGCAGAAATTGTGGTGGCGCTAGATATTAGCAACTCTATGAATACCCGGGATATTTCCACCAAAGTATCGCGGTTGGACATTGCAAAAAGAGCCTTGATTCAATTGGTAAACCAATGTAGAGGCGAGAAAATAGGTCTTGTCATTTTTGCTGAAAATGCCTTTGTTCAATTGCCAATAACCAAGGATTACGGCGCAGCGAAAATGTTTATTCAAGATGTTGAAACCAAAATGATTTCCAATCAGGGAACCAACTTTTCGGCTGCCTTAAACAAGAGCATGGCCATGTTTTCTCCAGGAAGAAAAAACAAGGGAATTATTCTTTTAACCGATGGTGAAAACCACAGCGAAGTACCTGCCGAATTGTTGGAAGACCTGAAGGAGGATGAGGTTCTCCTATCGGTAGTAGGTATTGGAACCAAGGAGGGCGGACCTATCCCAAAGGATGTATATCGACAAGAGTTGGGGTACAAAGCCAATGAAAGAGGGCAGGTGATTGTATCCAAAGTTGACGAAACCCTCATTCGCGATTTGGCCAAACTCTCTGGGGGACTTTCCATCCTGATTCGCACGCCCTTTCCCAATCTTTCAGATTTATTAACAGAAATTAACCGAGAAAGAGCAGGGAATATTGGAGATTTGTCGATGGAAATTCAACGGAACCTGTATGCTTGGCCGTTAGCTGCTGGGCTTTTTTTGTGCGTTTTTGTTTGGATTTCCCCAACTGAAAAATTGAAACGTGTTGTTTAATCAAAAATACAAGGTCTGGATTTTACTCGTTGCACAATTGGTGTATGTATCGGGAGCGAGCTTTTATGCCCAAGCGGATCAACCTCAAAATAGAAACGACTGGCGAGTGTGGTTGAACAAAGCACGAGAATCCTACCGAGCTCAAGACTATAAAAATGCTCTGGAGTATTACAAGAATGCAAGTTTGGGCTGCCCCGAAGAAGTCAATTTGGCACCAGAAATGGCTCAAACTTATTACCGTCTTAAGAACAACAAAGAATCGAAACAGTGGTACCACCGCGCTGGTGAGGATGCGAAAATTGCCTTTAACCAAGGAAATGTCGCCTTTCAGGAAAACCAACTAGCGGAGGCCATTGAACACTACAAGCAAGCGTTAAAATTGGACCCTGATATGGAAAATGCAAGGTACAATTTGAGCAAGGCCTTGCAGATAAAAAACAAACAAACGCCTCCGCCTCCAAGTGCCAATCAACCGAACCCTCCCAAGCAAAAGCCAAAGGAGAACAAAGATTCCAACCCTTCTGATTCGCCGGCAGAAAACCAAAGCGGATTGTCGGATCGTTCCATTGAACGACTTTTGAATCAATTAATGAAACAAGAAGCACAAACCAAACGTAAGGTTAGCAATGGAAAAGAAGGAGGTGATATGAAAAAATCAACGAAGGACTGGTGAGAATCCTTTTGTACATAGCATTTATTTTTTCGATCGCGCAAGTATGGGCGCAACGACCGTACGTTGAATTAATCGTAACACCCAATGTGGTTGAACTCAATCAGCCATTCAACGTAACGGTGAAGTCCAATATTCAAGGCGAAAACATCAACATCGATTTGCCAGAGGCTTGGGTAGACGGTCGCAGCGTGATGAATCGCATGGAAAGCGAAATCGACATGAATACCAATGAGTTGGTTACGTTCCTCTATTACTCCAAGAGCGGAACCATGACCAAAAGTGGGAAATTCACCTTTGGCCCTGCTTATGTAAGGAAAGGCAATAAGGTTTACCGATCCAACAAGGTAACTGTGGAGGTAAAAGAATATGTGGCGCCTAAAGACGAGGAAATTAACGTGCAATTGGTTCGAAAGCCAGCTGCGGGACAAATTCTCTGCAATAAAAAAGAATGCTACGAAGGTGAAGCAGTTTGTCTGCAGGCTCAAGTGCTTTCTAAATTCAATCCAACCCATTACGAGAGTTACGATTCGTATAGCTGTGAACCGATTACGGAAGAGCACGAGTTTGACAAGACCCGCCAAGTAACGGTGCGATTGAAAAATTTTGGACGTCACGAACGTTTTGTCTTCGAGCTTGATAAGAAGGTTATTTTTCCGCAAAAAGCAGGAAAGCTCGTTGTTCAACCCTTCGAAATGATGCTTCAAAGCGGCTTTGACTCCTATCCCATTCTTTCATCGAGAGCCATTGTTGTGGTAAAAAAATTGCCTGATAACGCCCCTAAAAGTTTTTGTGGAGTAGTAGGTAAAATAAAGTTGAACGACGGTTGTTCGGCCATGAAATGCATGAAGGGTGATGTGGTAACTTATGAAGTGGCCATTGAGGGATGTGGGAATTTGCAAGATGTTCAACAGCCCAAACTTCAATTGCCAGAAGGATTCACGATTTACGGAGATCCAGAGGTGAGAGAAAAATATGCCTACGGTGAAGAGGGCGCTAAAGGAACCATTTCGTGGAAATACTTTCTGAAATGTGCCAAGGTGGGTGAATTTGAGTCGCCGAAAATCGAAATGGCCTATTTTGATCCAGTACAAGGTAAATACCAGGTTTTGAGAAACAAACCGTCCAAATGGATTGTATTGGAGTCGCCTGTGCTAGACGAGGATCAAAAGTCTTCCTCTGAGGTTTTGGTCATGGAGAAATACGGTGAAAAGGAAGATGAAAAAAACCAGTCGAAAGTCGGTGAGGTCTTGAAATGGGTCGGATATTCTACGCCTTTTTGCCTGGCATTTCTGTTCCTGCTCTTCCGTGTCAAAAAGAAATCGGAGCCTAAGGAAACGAAGGAAGAGGAAACCAAAGAAGAAGAGCAACCTCAAGTGACCAAACAACCTCTCATTGAACTAAAGCAAGTTTTACCAAGCCTAAGCAATCAAGACTTTTTGTATCGCGCAATCCAATGTATAGACGATATGCTTTCACTGAAAATCAAAGGTGAAACAGGGTGGTCGCTCTCTCAAGAAGAGTTGAATGATGCTTGCTTACAAGGTTTACTCACAGAGGAACAAATTTTTGGTGTGAAGTACTTGAAAACGCTCTCCGACAATTGTCGCTATGGTGGTCTACAATTGGATCTAAGCAAGGAGGAAATCTTGCAAAAAGTTGAAAACTTGAAGATTCAGGTCTAAGTCCTTCCGATATCCCTTTCATTCGTTGTACCTTTGCACGGCATGAGTCAGTTGAAAAATATCCGCTCCCTAGAATTTGAGGAATTGAAAACCTTTTTGATCGAGAATGGTGAAAAACCCTTCCGAGCAAAACAGATTTGGGAATGGCTATGGCAAAAAAACTGTCACGATTTTTCAGAAATGACATCCTTGGGCAAATCGCTACGAGAAAAACTGCAAGCCCAATTTTACATCGATGCCATTGAATTAGACGATCAACAAATTTCTTCCGACAAAACCATTAAATGCGCCTTTAAAGTAGGCGAAACACAAGTTGTGGAAGGAGTTTTGATACCAACTACTAGCCGAATGACGGCTTGTATATCTTCGCAAGTTGGATGTAGTTTATCTTGTGCTTTCTGTGCAACGGGGCGACTAAAAATGATGCGAAACCTCACGGCTGGTGAAATCGTTGATCAAGTAGTCTATCTCAACCGTCAAGCTGAGGAGAGGTACGGACAAGGTTTGTCGAATATCGTGTACATGGGAATGGGTGAGCCCTTGCTCAACTACAAGCAAATGTTGCGCTCCACTGAAATGATTACTTCCCCGGAAGGCTTAGGAATGTCTCCCAAAAGAATTACCGTTTCTACCGCTGGAATCGCCAAAATGATTCGCAAATTGGGAGACGATGAGGTCAAGTTCAATTTGGCACTTTCTCTCCATGCAGCCAACGATAGCAAGCGTGATAAGATCATGGAAATCAACGAGACCAATAACCTTTCTGAACTCAGCGAGGCCTTGGTTTACTTTCACGAAAAAACGGGATCACGCGTTACCTTCGAATACATAATTTTCAAGGATTTCAACGATGAGATCGAAGACGCTCGCGAATTGGCAGCCTTCGCAAGATGCGTGCCTTGTAAGATCAATATCATTGAGTACAACCCAATAGATGGAGGCGATTTTGAGCAAGCCGACCCGAGAAAGGTGGATGCTTTTGCAGAGTATCTGGAAAGTTGTAACCTCGTGGTCAATGTTCGCCGCTCAAGAGGAAAGGACATCGATGCTGCTTGCGGACAATTGGCCAATAAAAACAAAGCCATTCTCAAAGATCAAAGAGTCTTAAAGAAATCCTAGTTACTTTTAACGAAAGACACGATTTTTTCGTTGTCAATAAGAAGCTTCTCTATAAATTACGTTTATCCAAAGCGGAAGTATTAAATTTAAACTATGAGAATACAGGTCGTATTATTGACGATTACTCTTTTGGCTTTATCCAGCTGCAGCAAACCCCGAAAAATTGGTGGTCGCGTTTTTGACGTGAACAATGGAGAAGCCATCCCAGGTGTAATGGTTGCCATTTCTGAAATGTCCAACGGAGGTAAAACTGCCTTCGTGGAAACAAATTCACAAGGATATTATGCGTACAAGCCCAGCAATGACGCGAGCGATTATGCGATTCAAATAACTTCCACCGCCACCATCGGTCAAGTGGGGGGAGATTTCACACAGCCATTGGTGCAGTATTCTCGGGCTACAGACAAGAACAAGGAAATTGATTTGTACGTGGTTCAATTGAAAAGACTCACCCTTAAGTTTGTAGATACCACGCAAACGCCCGGTGAAACCTATGAAGTAATGGACGCCATTATTTACACCAATAATCAAGCTACCAAAGGTTACTCTCGTAGACTTGCCCCTGCCAATCAAATGGATACTTCTTTTGAAGCCTATACTTTTTCTGGTTTAGGCTGGAACTACATCAGTGGGTATATTCGTACCTCTGATGATATTCAGAAATTTAGAGACAGCATCTTTGTTACCAAACCTTTGGATGCAGTAGATTTAAAAACCGTGTATTACTAAACTGCGCATGAA
>JAOASF010000131.1 GCA_025210175.1 Crocinitomicaceae bacterium
AGACCAAAATTCGCTACCAAAACTGCATTTCTATCCAATTTATACGGTTGCAATTCGGCTGTAGGGTCTCCAAAAGGATGAACGGTTAAGCCAAAATATTTCAAGGTAAAGGTGCTTTGTCCGAAATAACAAGGCATCGTTAACAGGACCAAAAGTTGAATTATGAAATATTTTTTCCAGCTTCCAACCATTTCACCAAGTTATCTAAATAAACGCGTATGAATTTGTGCAACCAATGCCAATTTTCTGTGAACGAGACCACCTTAGGTGACACGAAATAGTACAATTTCACAAAGGCTCTTCCGTGTTTGGTTTTCAAAAGGGTTTGGTCTCTAAATCTTCTCAATGCTAGCACCTGTGGATCGTTGTAGTCGCCATAGGCCATCGTTGCAATGTAGCACCCGCTACCCGATCCACCTGAACCACCCGAATTGGAACCGCCGGAATTGGACCCACCGGACCCGCCAGAGTTGGAGTTACTCGTGCCAGACCCACCTGAATTGGATCCGCCAGAGTTCGATCCACCCGAATTGGAACCACCCGAATTGGAACCACCACTTGTGTTGTTGTTGTTACCCGTGTTTCCTCCAGATAATGCCAAAAAGAACAGACTAACCATTAAAACCATGAATAAAATCAGTGCTACTATGGCTAGTACCACCACTCCTAGAACGAGAAAAATGGTTCCAATAATATCCTTTTCATTGGATGAAAAAGCGGTTATTTCCTTGATGTTTTCAATTTTTACAGCAACATCCTTTCGTCCATTTTTAAATTCTGGAAGTTCATAATCTTGCTTCCCATCCAAATAAATGTGAACATCGGAACGGTGCAACCGGATGGACTCCTTGGTCATCGGCTTTTCAACTACCGAATCTTTGGGGATATAAGTCAAACTTCCCTTGATGGAATTATCGACTATTTCTGGATTTTTTAAAACGGCAACTCTTTCTTCGTCGTGCACGATTATATTGTACCGTTGTACATTGTTTTCAAATCTCTTATTGGGGAACAATTCAGCGGGGGTAAATGAGAGTTGATTGTAATTCACACATCCTCCGAGAATAATTACGATTGCGGTGAGAACGAATAGGCGCATGTTAGAATTTTTGAGAAAGGTACACTTTTTTTTATTGCTTGCATAAAACCTACTAAGGCGCAATGGGACAAAAAAAAGCACCTCAACCTGTGGCGAGATGCTTCCTTATCTTTTTTAAATCTTTATTCGTGGTGCTTCGAAACTGCCAATTTAAAATTGTCTTCTTTGTATCCAAATAATTCGAACTGCTTGATAGCCTTGGCGACTTCGGTAGGCACATCTTCTTCCCAAGAATTGGCACCAGCTCTAATTTTTGACAAGACCTCATCGGACAAAATGTGCAACAATCTAGAGTCGTACCCTGAAATAGCCTCCATCTTGTTGTTGTCTACCATGTACTGCAACAATCCTTTTAAATGATTCGGTATACGGATACTGGCCAAATCGTAGAGTTCGCCATTTTCCACATTGTTTGCCGGATAAACAAACAATTTAACCTTATGTCCAAACCCTCTACCAAATGCCTCAAGCAAGCCACCTGGCAAGTTGTCGTAATATCTCTCGTCAAAAATGGTGTGCAGGTTGTAAACACCTACAATAACCCCCATCATTCGACCTCTAGCAATAGACCCCAAATAATCCACCATTTTATAGTGTTTTAGATAGTTGGAAATCATTACCGTATACCCCAATGAACCGAGTAGTTCGGCTCTGTCCACAAAGTCTTTGTCTGATATCTTACCATCGGCTGTTAAATCCTTCAAGGTAAGCTCAAATATTACCGCCAGATTTTCATCCTTTACTCCTTCTTCTTGCAAGAATTGCTTCTTACCCGTTTCAATCATGTCGATATGGACCTTCGTAACAGGTCTGAATCGACCGCGCATCAACAAAATATTCTTTTTGTACAAGGCCGTTGTTGGCTGCAAAACGTTCCCCGTCAAATCAAACATGGTCGCGTCAGTCATTCCTCTTTTCACCAAATTCAAAGCGAGAATTCGGTTGTCCGCATTTTCAAAATCTGGTCCAGAAACGCGAAGCATATCAATCTCAACTCTTTCGCGAGGCAAACGATGAATGAGGCTCTGAATAAACAAATCCATGTCCTTGTTTTGAAAGAAGGCAGCATGTATCAAGTTAACCCCCAAAATCCCCAAAGCTTCCTGTTGTGCCTTATGGGAATTGTCGTGCATTTTTACGTGGAGAATGATATCGTTGGTTGGCCCGCCTATTTCCAATTGAAAGCGAATCCCCACCCAACCTTGACCTTGGTTGGTTTTGTGGTAATTCAATGCTTCAACCGTGTTACAAAAACTGAAGAATCTGGCTTCTTGGTATTTTTCTGGCAAACGAAATTTCATGGTTTCGAATTCCGTTTCCAACATCGTTATAAGACGTTCCTCACATACATAACGAGAAGACACACCGTAAAGGGAATCCGACACTTTCATGTCATAAGCCGATTGCGAAAAGGCAATCGTTCCAGAAGATCCTCCTGCCTTAAAAAAATTAGCGGCTACTTCCTGGCCTGCACCAATCTCTGCGAAACAACCATAAATGTCGGATGTTAAATTGATCTTGAGTGCTTTCTCTTCCGTTGTTAATCTTCTTTCTTCAAGCATTTTTTGAGGGACTTTTGCCTATACTAAGAACGTAAACGAGGACTGATTAGTTTCTCGGCTAGTCTTGAGGTGGTGCAAATTTAGGATTATTTAAAAACTCCTCATCTGTGAGGGTTAAAAGAAATTTTTTGATCAAATCGAGCTCGGCGAAACTCAGCTGAATACCGCCTTGATCGAGGTGCTCCATGTTGGGATCCACCGTTGGACTATTTACCAAGCCTGAATTGTAGTGCAACAACACTTCATCCAGCGTCGCAAACCGACCGTCGTGCATGTATGGTGCTGACTGGGCAATATTGCGCAATGTAGGCACCTTGAATCTACCCATATCACTTGGCTTTCCGGTAACACCACCCAATCCTGGATCCGAAAAACTAGCATCGAGGGCATTGTTGGAAAAAATGTTCAGATGCATCAACGGACCGCTGTGACAATGAAAACAATCGCCTCCATTCAAGGACTGGAACAAGTCCAAACCAGCTAATTCTTCATTGGTAACCGTTGCATACAAAGCATTCTCTCTTGCGGTCATCGGTAAGTTGTTCAATTTCTTATAAATCGCATCGTACTTGGAACTGCCCGATATCATGGTTCTCAGGAATTGAGCAATCGCCTTGGTCGCCAATACAGAATCGGCATTGCTCTCCCCAAAGGCCGACCAAAACATTCGACGGTATTTTTCATCCGCATTTAATTTCACCAGGGCATCCTTCCATTCTTGATGCATTTCAATTGGGTTGGGAACAGGCTCCAAAATTTGTTCCTCCAAGGATTTGGCTCTTCCATCCCAAAAGAAAAATTTCTGATAGCCCAAATTTACCAAGGCCATCGAGTTTCTGTTCCCCTCAATTCCGTCTATTCCTTTTGAATAGCGGTTGTTGTCTGAAAAGGATGTTTGCGGAGAGTGGCAAGTGGCACAACTCATGGAATTGTCGCCCGAAAGCTTCTTTTCATAAAACAAATGACGTCCAAGCGCTACACCCTCCTCTGTCAATGGA
>JAOASF010000132.1 GCA_025210175.1 Crocinitomicaceae bacterium
ACATCACCAATGTACATGGCAGGGCGTTTACGAACAGCTTCTAATCCTTCTAGTACCTGAATATTATCCGCTGAATAATCGCCTCTTGTTTTCTCTTCACTCATATTGTAAGAAATGTGTTTTTAAGCTTTGTGTAGACCAACAAAAATAAGCATCTGATGCGGTTATCGCGTTTTAAATTAACTTTCCCTTAAAGGATTTATCAACAACATATCCACGATAAGAAATATTCTTAGGTTTGTCAAAATTTAATTACTTTAGATTTTAATCCATCCCCCTACTATACTGCTACAAAAAAGAAATGCCTAGCAGTAAAATATACAATAAGCAGTGGATCATGTATGGCCAAATGGTCTATACACGGTATGCCTCATTCTTGCTGCTCCTAGTAAGTTCGGCTGTAATGGTGGGCTGGTGGATACAAAACTCTTCCGTTGTTCAGATTCACCCCTCCTTCGCTCCTATGCAGTTCTCTACTGCTTTGGGTTTCTTCTTGTTGGCGGTAGGAATCGTGTCATACAAACGCTACAAAATAATTGGACTTGTTTCTGCCCTATCCGTCGCTTTGCTTTCCCTCATCAGTTGTTATGGATACCTAATTGAAGAAACCATTTGGTTGGACACATTTTTTACCGAACCCTTTGTAGCAACGGAAACAGCCTACCCGGGACGAATGGCTGTCAATACTGCGGTCGCCTTCCTTATCGCCAGTTTTTCCCTCTTGCTCTCTTACAAGAAAGTGGGCAAATTCTCCGAGGCAGGAGGATATTTAGGCTTGGTCGTATTTGGATTGGGGCTAACAGCTCTTATTGGTTACGGACTTGAAATTCAGCAAGTTTACATGTGGGGGAAACTAACAGGCATGGCACTGCATACTTGTTCTTCCTTTATTCTTATCGGTATCGCCCTTATTTTTTTCAACCTGCAAATACTGGATTCATCTGGAATTTCATCCAGAAAGAGCGCCTATCTTTTCGGGTTTACACTTACCCTGCAATTTATTTTTCTACTGATTGACATTGTGGTGCCAGCTGGTGTTTCCATGGGGGTAATTCACGTTTTGGGTATCGTGCTCATGACCTTTACCTATCGTAAAAGCTATCTGCTCATTGGGTTGATAGTTTCCTTTGCTAATATTTTTGCTGGATTTCTTTTTACGGATGGAAGACTGGAACAATGGACCATTCACGCCGATCGCATTATCTCCTTTGTAATTTGCTTGGTGGTTTACTCCCTGTGTTTGGATATCATCAAGAAGTCGCAAAACCTAAAGGAACAAAATTTAAATCTCGACAAAGAGGTGGCCGAACGAACGAGAGAGTTATCGGCTAGAAACAAGGACCTGGAGCAATTTGCCTACATCTGTACCCACGATTTGCAGGAACCTCTTCGCACCATTTCTAGTTACTCCAAGATCATCTCAGAGACCAATAGAGAAAATTTAGATGAATTGGGTAAACGAAGTGTGGACTACGTTCAATCGTCAACCGAGCGCATGCAAAAATTGATCAAGGCTCTGCTCGATTATGCTCGTTTGGGGAAAAATTTGAATCTAGACTTTGTCAATACCGATAAGTTGATCCGTTCCATTTTGTTGGACTTGCAGCAAATAATCGACGAAAAAGAAGCGGTGATTAAAGTCAAATCATTACCGAGTATCGAATGCTACAAAAATGAATTCCGAACCCTGATTCAAAACTTGATTATCAACGCTTTAAAATACCAAAAAGAAGGAAAACACCCGGAGGTGGAAATTGGCTACAAGAATGAGAGTTTGCGTCATGTTTTTTACGTGAAAGACAATGGAATTGGGATTGATAAGAATTTTCAAAGTAGAATTTTCAAGTTGTTTCAACGCCTGCATTTACAAACAGAAATTGAAGGAACAGGCATTGGTTTGGCCCAATGTAAGAAAATTGCCCAATTGCATCAGGGAGATGTATGGGTAGACTCAGCGGAAGGAAAAGGGAGTACTTTTTATGTATCGGTTTCCAAAAAATTAAAAACACATATCAACTATGATCAAGAAAATTTTACTGATCGATGATAGTGAGCCAGATAATTTTCTGCATGCTTATCTATTAAAAAAATCGGGTAAAGTACAAGAGATTGTAACCGTTCTCAATGTAGAACAAGCCTTGGATTACCTCAAAGAAACCATGGGGGAAAAGGTTGAAATGCCAGAAGCAATCCTTTTGGACATCAATATGCCGCGCTTGAATGGCTGGGAATTCTTGGATATTATCTTGAAAAGTGAAGAATTCAAAACCATACAAACCAAGGTGTACATGCTTACCACTTCGCTCAATCCTGACGATGAAAACAAGGCACTCAACGTGTACAAGTTAGACGGGTATTTGAACAAACCCTTGACGTTGGATCACATCAATCAAATCATCGACGAACTCGATCGAGAAAATTAATTCCCTTCCACCCAGCTCACGATGGCATCTGAGTTGGGCAATTCTCTTGGCTCCACTACTCTTACCAAACGACCACTTTCATCGAAGAGGTATTTTTGAAAATTCCATTTTACTTCCGAGTCTTGTGACCCATTCAGTTTCTTTTGGGTTAAAAACTGATACAAGGCACATTGGTCCTCGCCTTTTACTGAAACCTTCGACATCATCAAGAAAGTAACCCCGTAGTTTTTCTGACAAAATTGAACGATTTGTTCCTCCGTACCTGGCTCTTGGGCACCAAAGTTGTTGGCCGGAAAACCTACAATCACCAATTGGTCTCCATACTTTTCGTGCATGGCTTGCAATTGCTCGTATTGTGGAGTAAGGCCACATTCCGAGGCCGTATTCACAATCATAATTTTCTTCCCCTTTAACGAACTGAAGTCAAAATTCTCGCCATTGATATCTTCAACTTGGAAGTCGTAAATGGTTTTAACATCTTGTGAATAAGCCGTTAAAGCCATAACGGTTAAAGTAAAAATTGCAAGCAGATTTTTCATAATAAATTAATTAGCCCTGTATCTACGCAGGAAAGCAAATTTAAGATTTATTGAATTTCTCACTGACTGTGAAGCAGGTTTACTTACTATATTTAGGGCCATTGCAAAACAAAAACTGACATGAAAAAAATACAACTCGTAGCTCTCAGCTTGTTGTTTTCTGGTGCCCTAGTAGCTCAGAAAAGCGAGAGCGAAAAGTCACCTTTGGCTGGCAATTATGGAGCCCTTAAGTTTCGCTTGGTCGGTCCAGCGCTCACTTCTGGGAGGGTAATTGATATGGCCATTCACCCATCTAATCCAGACACTTGGTACGTAGCAGGAGCTTCTTCAGGGGTATGGAAAACGACCAATCACGGGACCACCTTCGAGCCTATTTTTGATGGCTATGGGTCCTACTCCATTGGTTGTGTAACCATTGCACCTACCAATCCCAATACCATTTGGGTGGGAACGGGAGAAAACAACAACCAACGCTCGGCAGGTTATGGAGATGGGGTCTATAAATCTGTAGATGGTGGCAAGAGTTTTGTAAACATGGGCTTGAAAAATTCAGAGCACATTGGCAACATTATCGTTCATCCGACCAATGAAAACATCGTTTGGGTTGCAGCCTATGGTCCTCTTTGGTCCAACGGTGGCGAGCGAGGTGTTTACAAAACGGAAGATGGAGGAAAAACATGGAAGCAGACCTTAACCTTGTCGGAATACACAGGAGTTGCAGAAATAGCCATTGATCCTAGTAACCCAGATATTCTCTACGCCTCTGCTCATCAGAGACAGCGCAAAGAATGGACCTACGTTGGTGGCGGACCGGAGTCTGGATTGCACAAGTCTACAGATGGAGGTGTCACCTGGAGAGAAATCTCTTCTGGACTTCCAAAAAATGAGATGGGTCGTATAGGATTGGCTGTTTCAAGCGTTGACCCAAATTACGTGTACGCAATCGTTGAAGCGAAGTACGACAAAGGCGGATTTTATCGTTCAACAGACAAAGGAGAAAGCTGGTCCAAGATGTCTGGCTATAGCACCAGTGGTAACTATTACCAAGAAATTATTGCCGATCCACATGACTTGAATAAGGTTTTCAGCATGAACACCTACTTGCACCACACAGAAGATGGAGGAAAGCATTTCAAGGCAACAGGCGAATCAAACAAGCACGTTGATAATCACTGCATTTGGATAGACCCGAACAATGCCGAACACTGGTTGGTTGGTTGCGATGGTGGTATCTACGAAACCTACAATTCAGCTAAAGAATGGCGCTATTATGCCAACCTTCCGATTACCCAATTTTACAAGGTGGCAACGGACAACGATTTTCCGTTTTACAACATTTACGGTGGCACGCAAGATAACAACTCTATGGGTGGACCATCGGGAAGTATCAACAATGCAGGCGTGCTCAATTCGGATTGGTACATCACCAACGGTGGCGACGGATTTGAATCTGCCATTGATCCCACTGATCCAAACATTGCCTATGCGCAAGCTCAATATGGATGGTTGGTTCGTTACGACAGAAAATCGGGAGAGAAAGTTAACATTCAACCCATGCCCGGCAAGGGGGAACCTGCTTATCGTTGGAACTGGGACGCACCCTTGTTGATATCACCTCACGACCACAAAACCCTTTATTTTGCTGCGAACAAGGTCTTTAAAAGCGGTAATAGAGGCGACGATTGGCAGGTAATTTCACCCGATTTATCCCAACAAGTGGATCGCAACAAATGGGAAGTGATGGACCAAGTATGGAGTGTGGATGCAGTGATGAAAAACAAGTCGACGACCATATATGGAAACATTGTGGCTCTAGATGAATCTCCCGTAAAGAAAGGCTTGTTGTACGCCGGAACAGACGATGGAATCATTCAAATATCCGAAAATGATGGTGGTTCTTGGACCAAGACTTTGGCCTTTCCAGGAGTGCCTAAAAACACACGTGTAAATATGGTTACGGCTTCCCTGCACGACGAAAATGTCGTTTTTGCGGTATTCAACAACCATCGTTCAGGCGATTTTAAACCTTACTTATTGAAATCGACCAACAAAGGAAAGACTTGGTACAGCATTGCTGGAAATTTACCAGAAAGAGGGTCGGTATATTGTATCAAGCAAGATCACATCGATCCCAATTTGTTGTTCGTAGGAACCGAATTTGGAGCGTACTTTTCAACGGATGGTGGAAGAATGTGGAACAAAATTGGAGGGTTGCCAACGATTGGTGTATTTGACCTCGACATCCAAAAAAGAGAAAACGACTTGGTTGCAGCAACTTTCGGTCGCGGGTTTTATGTCTTAGACGATTATTCACCGCTGCGTGGAATGACTACAGAGGTGTTAGCGAAAAAAGCTCATTTATTCCCAATTGAAGATGCTTTGTTATACATCCCTTCATCCCCGCTCGGAAACAGTGGCATTGGTTCTCAAGGTGCTTCTTTGTGGCATGCCGAAAATCCTGCGTACGGAGCCACTTTTAGTTTGTACTTGAACATGGACCTCAAAACTGCTGAGGATGTTCGAAAAAAGAAGGAACAAAAAGCAGAAAAGGACAAGTTGGACGTATTTTATCCAGATTTAGCCGACTTGAGAGCTGAAAAGAAGGAAGAAAAGGCAGGATTGATTTGGAAAATTTACGACGCGAACGGTACTGAAATCAAGCGTTTTTCAACAGCTGCATCCAAAGGCTTGATGCGCGTCAATTGGAAATTGCACAAGGAATCAACTGGAGCTATTTCGCGCAATAGTAGAGGAAACAACAACTATCGTTCGAATGACGACGGTTTTTTGGTAACTCCTGGGAAATATCAAGTAGCTGTTTACCTTGAAAGCAATGGGCAAATTGAAGAATTGGTCCCTCCTACTTCCTTTGAGGTGAAGGGCTTGAATAATCAAACTTTAGTAGCAAGCAACAACGCCGAATTGGATGCCTTTCGCACTGAATTAAGTGAAATGAGTAGAAAGGTGCAAGGGGTGAACAAGCTTTTGGGTGAAACCAAAGACAACCTTGAGAAATTGACCGTAGCCATTGAAGGATACCCTGGAATAGATTTAAAACTCCTCTCGACAGCGAGAGCCATCAAAAATCAGTTGGATACTTGCGACATCTTATTGCACGGCGACCGCTTTTTGTCGGAATTGGAAATGGAAACCGTTCCTTCGATCAACGAGCGCTTGGGTATGACGGCTTATCAGGTGAACTCGAACACAACTGGCGTTACACAAACCCAACGTAGAAACCTCGAAATTGTAAAAGAGGAGTACACCGACATGCGTAAGATTTTAGACGCGAATATTTTGAAGGTGCGTTCTTTGCAACAAACTTTGGATGGTCTAGGAATTCCGTACACCAATCCTTCAGATGAAAATTGGAAGGAAGATTAACTGGAATTAACAAAAAACTAATGAAGATCATGTTTTTGCCTAACCTATTTGGGTGAAATCATGGTCTTCATTGGTTACCTTTGCAAAAGGAATTTTTAGATATGATGAAAGTAGAACAACTATATACCAACTGCCTTGCTCAAGGCGCATATTACATTGAAAGTGATGGCGAAGCGGCAGTAATTGATCCACTTAGAGAAGTTCAGCAATACATTGATTTGGCAGAGAGCAGAGGGGCGAAAATCAAGTACATTTTCGAAACCCATTTTCACGCCGATTTTGTATCAGGGCATGTTACGCTTTCCCAAAAAACGGGAGCACCAATCATTTATGGTCCAACGGCCAATCCTTCCTTCGATTGCATCATTGCGAAAGATGAGCAAGTGTTTCAGTTGGGTGCCAACACGATAAAAGTATTACACACCCCAGGTCATACCATGGAAAGTACATGTTACTTGCTTTTCAACGAACAAAATAAGCCTGAGGCAATCTTTACAGGTGACACTTTGTTTTTGGGCGATGTTGGTAGACCCGATTTGGCGCAAAAAGCTGCCGATATGACCCAAGAGGACTTGGCTGGCCTATTGTACGATAGTTTGAGAAACAAAATTATGGGCTTGCCGGATGATTTGACCATTTACCCTGGACACGGTGCAGGCTCAGCTTGTGGAAAAAACATGAGCAAGGAAACAGTCGGCACTTTGGGTGAGCAAAAAGAAAGCAACTACGCCCTAAGAGCCAATATGACGAAGGAGGAATTCATCGCCGAGGTTACAGATGGACTTTTGCCTCCCCCAGCCTATTTCCCTTTGAATGTAGGAATGAACAAGCAAGGATACGATTCCATCGACCAAGTTCTGGAAACAGGAAAAACTCCTTTGACGGTGGCAGCAATTAAGGAACACATGAGCAAGGGTTCAGTGGTATTGGATGTACGTCACCAAAGCGAGTTTTCCAAAGGTCACATACCGGGAAGTATCTTTATTGGTTTGGATGGACAGTTCGCTCCATGGGTAGGTTCTGTTATCAAAGATGTGAACCTACCCTTGATCTTGATGGTCGACGAAAGTCGATTGGAGGAAGCCATTACTCGTTTGGCCCGCGTTGGTTTTGACAAGGTGCAGGGTTTTGTTAAAGGCGGATTAGATGCTTGGCTCGAAGCTGGTGAAGCAATCGCTACGTTGAACAATGTTTCAGCCGAAGAATTAGAAAAAAATTGTCTACAAGGAACATGTTCCATTGTAGATGTCCGCAAAGACGGAGAGTACGAATCCGAGCACCTCGAAAATGCGCAACATGTGAGTTTGGACTATATCAGTGATCATTTGACGGATTTACCGAAGGAGAAATTTTATGTTCATTGTGCCGGTGGATATCGTTCCGTAATCGCTTTGTCGATTATGAAGCGCAACGGAAATCACAACGGAATTGATGTATTGGGCGGTTATGGAGCCTTGAAAAAGACAAACATTCCAAAAACGGCCTATGTTTGTCCGTCTACTTTAAAATAATTATTGGTTAGAAGCCAACCATTTACGAGCAGAATCCCTGGTGAAAAAATACTTCACGGGGATTTTTTTATTGAGTTGGTTGGTAATTCGCTTAACGCGATAACGCATGATGAAATTGGGTGCCACAATGGCCACCGCCTTGTACAATCGCGGAAATTCTTTCAAGAAAATTTGCAAGGAAGTTTCATCCATTCTCAGCAAAGATCTCGCATTCATTAAATTCTTGATTTTATCTCCAGATGATATGCTTCGAATTCTGAAATAGCTATTGTCAATTCCTTCAATGGAATTTGAAAATTCATCGTTTCCCCAGTTCAATACACCTTCGGAATCGATAAACAGTCCACAGTCGTAGGTTGAGTTGACATTGATGATGCGAGTTGTATTCATCTGTCAATTGTTTTGGATTTCTCCGAATTTAAAGAATTAATATTGAATTATTTGCAGGTAAATTGAAAATTAATATTCCCTTAATCTAAGCCATGCAATGGCCTCTTCTTTTTCGTTGAAAACCTCAAAGGTACAGCGGGCTCTTAACAGTTTTTGGTACAGACGAGCCATCATAATTCCCATCTCGTTCGACGAGAAAAAAGCGATTCGATCAGTGATGCGTTCTAAATAGGCATCAATCAACTGACGACTTTGACGATCGAGCGGTATCATGTTGCTCAAATCAATCAACAGGTGTTTGTCTCGCGTTTTTGATAAAATTTCTAATTGATTGAATACTTCGACAATCAAACTTTTGGAAGGAGAAACCCGTTTGAGTGTAATCAAGTAATTGTTTTCGTCCAATTTGGACACATCGGCAAAAGGAAAATGAAGCATAGTAACTGAGTTTGGTTCGTACTATGATTCAGGAGATGTTTGTGGGTGAGATACTGTAAGTTACAAAATAAAACTATACGTTCTTCAGCCAAGTTCTTGCTTCTTCACCATTCGAGAACATTTTCATGGGCATTTTGGTGGTGCTCAGTGCAAAAAAGATGTTGGCAACCATGATACCAATCTTTGTTTTGGACGTTACAGCCAAGGCATCAGCTAAATCGATTAGTTTCTCCTCAAGCAACAAGCGAACACGTTTTTCGAGAGGCAAAATTTTCGTGGCATCGTAATACAACTTGATTTTTTTGTTGGGACCTAGATAACTTTTGATTAGGCTAAAGTCGTGAAGTACGGTTTTTTCAGTAAAAATGGTATCCTTTGCTTCTATGCACAAAGTGTTTCGATCTTCCAGCCAGAAGTGGCAAAGCTCTCCTTCCACTTTATGGGCGTTTTGGGTGGCGACTTGTGGTTCCATAGGTAAAAATTTAGGATCGTTATAATTGGTTCAATCTTCAAGATATCATTTTGAAGAGACTAAACCAAAAATTTCAGGTAAATCAAAAGGAAAAAATCTGAATTCTAAATTTATCTTTGTTTTCTAACAAATTCGGGGGTAAACAATTGGAAAAATCAGAACAACAGCGCGTTAAAGTCATTCATTTAGCCTCATGGTACCCTCGTCGTGAACAACCTTTTTTGGGAAACTTTGTTCAACAGCAAATCAGAGCCTTATCCCGACATATAGAATCCATCTTTTTGAGCAGATTTCCAGTTCATGATGAAGCTGATTTTCAAATTCTTACAAGTCCCAGTCCTTTCTTTTTTTCGTGGCTCTTTTTTATCCTTAAAATGTTGCGAAGTACAGATGCAGAAGTTTTACATCTGCACGTTTCGAGAGACTTGTGGTTTTTGGGATTCTTATTGAAGTTCGTCTGGAAAAAGCCCTTTCTGATCACCGAACACGGAAGCTATTTTTCCATGGATCAATACCAGAGGCTGAACCCGATTAAACGAAAAGGTATCCGATCTTTGCTAAAAAGATCCGATCAGGTGGTAGGGGTTTCTCGTTGCTTATCACAAGCAATACAAGTCTCTACAGGTGTGTCCGCCACCGTTGTTGGAAATTTTGTGGCCGATAATTGGTTTGAAAACATTCTTTATCGGCGCAGTTTTGAAACCTATCGTTTTCTCCACGTTTCCACTCTTAGCGAGGTTAAAAACCCAATGGGAATATTGAATGCAGCTCTTATGTGTCGACAAGCGGGTTACCACAACTTTGAGCTTACTATGGTTGCTGAGACCAGTAATAGTGAGGTTAAAAATTTTATAAAAGCCACGAAAATGGAAACGTATGTTCACCTGAAGGAAGCAATGCAGCACCATGAGATTAAGCAAGAACTGGAAAGCGCGCATTGTTTTGTTTTGAATTCGAACTACGAAACGTTTTCCATTGTTTCCCTAGAAGCTTTGGTCTTGGGGTTGCAACTCATTACCACTCCAGTGGGCTTCATGCAGGATTTGGATTCCGCTTGCATCGAAAAGATCGAATTTAACAACACCGAAGCTCTTTCTGCCGCGATGATGAAGTGCATTTCAAAGCAAAGTTTTCCGGGCACAGAAGCTACCGCTTTGGTGGAAAAATATAAGGAAACTCGCTTTGTGCAGCAGTATCTTGCGTATTACACGGATTTGAAGAATGGAAAAAACTAAGGTAAAAGAAGCATTGGTGCAAAACCTACAGGATAGGCTACAGGCGATTCAAACCCAATTAGACGCGCTCAAAAGCGACATGAATGCCGAAGCCAAAAGCACGAGTGGCGATAAGCACGAAACGGGTAGAGCGATGATTCAACTCGAAATGGAAAACATGGGTAAACAGCACCAAAATTGGGAGAGTTTTTACCTAATTGCCAAAGGATTGGATACTGAAGCGCATCATGTAGCCAAGGCTGGTAGTTTACTAAAGATGAACGACCTGTGGCATTACCTTTCTGTGGGAGTTGGAAAAATTCAATACGATGGAGAAGATATCTTTTGCCTTGCACCTTCTGCCCCACTCGCTCAAATGATCTTGGGGATTTCTGCTGGGAGCAAGATTACCTTCAACCAACGAACCTTAGAAATCCAGGAGATATATTAGCGCAAATCGAAAAGACTTTCAACGCCTGGTATACGTTCAACCGTAAAACCTTCGCCATAAGTAGCACCAATGCTGCGACCAAATTCTGACATTCTTCCGTAGAGAAAAGCCATGAAATCCTTTCCTGAAATAGGCGTTTTGGGTTCTTGTGAATTGGGGTCGTAAAACTGTGTTTTATAAGCCTTAATCGCCTCCATTTTTCGCGCTGCAATAGGGGTAATATCTACGACAAAATCAGGTCGAATATAACGATCTTGAATGTAGTGATAAACAGCCTTCGGACGATGTGCAAATTGCTTTACTCCGTCCAAGTTGGTTTCGATTTTCACCAGTCCTGCATAAAAACAAGCTTCTGACACCAGTTTACTTGCTCTTCCGTGGTCGGGGTGACGATCGTCTATTGCATTGGCTAGTACGATTTCTGGTTGAAATTTTCTTATTTGCTCTATGATTTTCAGCTTGCTATCTGCATCATTCATGAAAAAGCCATCGGCCAGCTTCAGGTTACTGCGATGAGTGATTCCCATGATCAAATTCGCATCCTTTGCTTCTGCATAACGCGTCTCAATGGTCCCTCTTGACCCCAACTCCCCCTGTGTTAGGTCACAAATAGCTACGGTTTTGCCATCGGCTATGTGTTTCATAAGGGTTCCGCTGCAGGCCAATTCAATATCGTCTGGATGGGCTGCAAAAGCGAGTATGTCTACTTTATTCGGGTTCATTTTTATATCCAATCAACTATTTCGGGTGATATGGGTAGAATTGTCGGATCAACCGAACGAACTACCTCCCCTTTTTCATCTATCAAAAACTTGTGAAAGTTCCATTTTACTTCTGAGTTGGTTTGTCCACATAACCACTTGTACAAAGGATGAGCCTCCTCACCTATTACAGTAATTTTGGCCATCATGGAAAACGCTACACCGTAGTTTTTTTGGCAGAAGTTTAATATTTCCGCATTCGAACCTGGATCCTGACCAGCAAAATCATTCGAAGGAAAACCGATGATTTCAAAGTTTTTACGATCTGTATTGTCGTATAACTCTTGTAAATTCTCGAATTGAGGTGTTAGTCCACATTCGCTTGCTGTATTCACAACGAGAACTTTCTTGCCTTCAAATTGCTTCAAATCGAAGGGATTTCCGTAGATATCCTTCACCTGAAAATCATAAAATTTACCCATGTAACTTCTTGTATTTTCTGTTCTGTAGACCAGCTAAAATAGTGAATAATACAAAGCCTATTACCGTAATGATCAACCAAGCAGGAATGGTTCCCAATCCTTCACCTTGTGCATAACTATGCAAACCTACGAGGTAATAATTCACTCCAAAAAATGTAAATAAGATGACAGAATAAGACCACATACTGGCCACATTGAAGGTGAACTTTTTGTTCAAACCAGGAATAAAGCGCAGGTGCAAGACTATGGCATAAACCAATACAGACACCAAGGCCCAAGTTTCTTTTGGATCCCAGCCCCAGTAACGACCCCAGGATTCGTTGGCCCAAATACCCCCCAGGAAAGTTCCGATGGTTAGCATGAATAGACCAACTGTCATGGTCATTTCTGCAACATAAGTTATCTCCGTAATCTGAAGAGATATGTGTTTTCCATTCTTTTCGCTTCTTGAAAGGTAAAGTACCATGTTGATAATAGAGAGAATGGTAGAC
>JAOASF010000133.1 GCA_025210175.1 Crocinitomicaceae bacterium
TGTTAATTGACGAAGACGCATATCTACGATAGCACGCGATTGAATTTCGCTCAAATCAAAGCGAGCCATTAATTTTTCGCGAGCGTCATCTGGAGAGTCTGCTGCACGAATGATCTTAATTACCTCGTCAATGTTATCTGATGCGATAATTAAACCTTCCAAGATATGGGCTCTTTCTTCTGCTTTGCGCAATTCGTAACGCGTGCGACGAATCACTACATCGTGTCTGAACTCAACGAAGTGGTGAATCATTTGCTTCAAGTTCAACAACTCTGGTCTTCCATCTACCAAACAAATGTTGTTGACAGAAAAGCTTGTTTGCAAAGCCGTGTACTTGTACAATTTATTAAGGACAACATTAGCAATGGCATCTCGCTTGATTTCGTAAACGATGCGCATACCATTTCTATCCGATTCATCACGGATGTCTGATATCCCTTCAATTTTTTTGTCATTTACCAAGTCGGCTGTCTTCTTGATCAGTTCAGCCTTGTTCACTTGGTAAGGAATTTCGGTAACAATGATTTGTTCTCTACCGTTTTCCTCCTCAATTTCTGCTTTGGCACGCATCACGATACGTCCGCGACCTGTATGGAAGGCATCTCGAACACCTTCGTATCCATAGATAACACCTCCAGTAGGGAAGTCAGGAGCTTTTACAAATTGCATCAACTCATCGATTTCGATTTCGCGATTATCGATGTAAGCAGTGATACCATTTACAATTTCCGTTAAGTTATGAGGAGCCATGTTGGTGGCCATACCTACCGCGATACCACTGGCACCATTAACCAACAGGTTCGGCAACTTGGAAGGAAGCACCACAGGCTCATTCAAACTATCGTCGAAGTTTGGACGGAAATCTACTGTTTCCTTGTCCAAATCGTCCAACATCTCTTCTGCTACACGACGCAATCTTGCCTCGGTGTAACGCATTGCTGCAGGACTATCACCGTCGATTGAACCGAAGTTACCCTGTCCATCCACCAACGGATAACGTAGTGACCAAGGTTGTGCCATACGCACCATGGTGTCGTATACAGAACTATCTCCATGTGGGTGGTACTTACCGAGTACTTCCCCAACGATTCTTGCTGACTTTTTGTGTGGACGATTTGACATGACACCCAAATCTTGCATTCCGTAAAGAACGCGTCGGTGTACAGGCTTAAAACCGTCTCTTACATCTGGTAGCGCACGAGAAACGATAACGGACATCGAATAATCGATGTAAGCCGTTTTCATCTCATTTTCAATATTTATTTGAATGATTTTTTCGCCGTCTGCCATACTGACATTTTTTTAGTTTTTGCACAGTCTTTGTGCTAGTTAAAGCAAGCTCCGAAATTAGGAAATTAAAAGGGCTTGAAGGGTGCGAAAATAGGGCTTTTTACTAACAAAAATCTGTGGAAAATGGCCTTTTTCTTGCACTTATTAACAATTTGTACGTTTTATATTTGTACATAGGCGATTTTGTCGTTAATTAGCATTAGTTCAATATATATGGAAGCAAAATTTTCACCACGCGTAAAAGACGTGATCAGTTTCAGTCGAGAAGAGGCTTTGAGGCTGAGCAATGATTTTATTGGCGTGGAACATTTGTTGCTTGGCATGATTCGCGAGGGTGATGGAAAAGCAATAAAAATTTTACAAGAATTCAACTTGGACCTAAGGATGATTCGCAAGGAAATAGAAGCTAGCCTAACAAAGAATGCTAGTGCTATCAATCCGAACCTATCCAATATTCCGTTAGTAAAACAAGCGGAGAAGGTTCTAAAAATGACTTACCTGGAAGCAAAACTATTCAAGAGTTCCATGATTGGTACGGAGCACCTGCTCTTGTCAATTTTGAAAGAGGAAGATAGTGTTGCATGCCGCATACTAAATAAATACGGTGTGATATACGAAAACGCAAAAGACGAATTAGACGCGATTATGGATGATCGCCAGTCTCCACGAGCGGAATTCCCGAGTGGACCAGAGGAAGAAGGAGATTCTTTCTCTTCAATGAAGAAATCAAACGACCCCAAATCGAAGACGCCAGTATTGGACAACTTCGGTCGTGATTTGACAAAGATGGCCGAGTCCGGAAAGTTAGACCCGATTGTTGGTCGCGAAAAGGAAATAGAACGCGTTAGTCAAATCCTTTCGCGTCGTAAAAAGAACAACCCAATTTTGATTGGTGAGCCAGGAGTTGGTAAAAGTGCCATCGCTGAAGGTTTGGCTTTGCGCATTGTTCAAAGAAAAGTATCTCGTGTTTTGTTCAACAAGCGCATCGTTTCTTTGGATTTGGCCTCCTTGGTAGCTGGTACGAAATACCGCGGTCAGTTTGAGGAGAGAATGAAAGCAGTAATGCAGGAGTTGGAGAAAAATGCCGACATCATTCTTTTCATCGACGAGATTCACACCATCATTGGTGCTGGTGGAGCTTCAGGTTCTTTGGATGCTTCCAACATGTTCAAACCGGCATTGGCCAGAGGTGAGCTGCAAGCAATTGGAGAGACATCTTTGGATGAGTACCGTCAGCACATCGAAAAAGATGGAGCCTTGGAACGTCGTTTCCAGAAGGTAATTATTGAGCCGACATCAGTGGAAGAAACGATCCAGATTCTGAATAACATTAAGGAGCGTTACGAAGATCACCACGGGGTGGTTTACACAGATGAAGCCATTGCTGCGTGTGTTAAATTGACAGAGCGTTACATTACAGATCGTCACCTTCCAGACAAAGCAATTGACGCCTTGGATGAGGTAGGTAGTCGCGTTCACTTGACCAACATTAACGTACCGAAGGAAATCGTTGATATTGAGAAGAAAATTGAGGACTTGAAGGATCAAAAGAATGAAGTAATCAAGTCTCAACAATACGAAAAGGCCGCTGAGTTGCGCGATAACGAACGCAAGCTACAGGAGCAGCTGGAAGTAGAGAAGAAAAAGTGGGAGGAAGAAGCAAAAGCGCACCGTGTAACGGTTACTGAGGAGAATGTGGCCGAGGTCGTTTCCATGATGTGTGGAATTCCTGTGACTCGTATTTCACAATCCGAAAGTGGCAAGTTGGTGAACATGGCTCAAGACCTTAAAGGACGTGTTATTGGTCAAGACGAGGCGGTGTCCAAGGTGGTGAAAGCCATTCAGAGAATCAGAGCGGGGTTGAAGGATCCGAACAAACCAATTGGATCATTCTTCTTCCTAGGACCAACAGGTGTGGGTAAAACACAGTTGGCAAAGGTATTGGCGAAATACATGTTTGATACGGAAGATTCGTTGATTCGTATTGACATGTCTGAATACATGGAGAAATTCTCAATTTCTCGTTTGGTAGGAGCACCTCCGGGATACGTAGGATACGAAGAAGGGGGGCAGCTCACGGAGAAAGTTCGTCGCAAACCGTATTCAATCATCTTGTTGGATGAGATCGAAAAAGCGCATCCAGATGTATTTAACTTGTTATTGCAGGTGCTTGACGAAGGGCATATGACAGATGGTTTGGGTCGAAAAATTGACTTCAAAAACACGATCTTGATCATGACTTCTAACATCGGAGCTCGTCAATTAGCAGACTTCGGTACGGGAGTTGGTTTTGGAACAAAAAGTCAAGAAGATCAACGCGACGAAAATACCAAGTCTGTGGTTCAAAACGCCTTGAGAAAGGCATTCTCTCCGGAGTTCTTGAACCGAATCGACGATATGATTATGTTCAAATCTTTGTCGAGAGAGAGCATTCACGATATCATCGATCTGGAATTGGAGAAATTGTACGGACGCATCAATTCTTTGGGTTACCAAATCCAAATGACGGAGAAAGCGAAAGATTTCTTAGTGGAAAAAGGGTATGATGAGAAATTCGGTGCCCGTCCATTGAAAAGAGCGATTCAGAAATACATTGAGGACCCTCTAGCGGAAGAAATCATCAAATCGACTTTGCACGAAGGTGATACGATCAAAATGGACTTGAAAGATGGCTCGGAAGAGTTGACCGTTCAAATTCAGAAAGGCAAAGAAGGTAAAGGAAAAGAAAAAGCATCGTCGAAAGATTAGACTTGAGTACTATATTTTCAAGGGGGATTATTCCCCCTTTTTTATTTTTCGTTTTTTCATTGGTTTGTTTAACGAAATCCAGAGCTGCTCTGGTAGTGATGCCACGGGTTGATTATAAGCTAATGGTGGCCGATTTTCAAGATGACATCCAGCAATTTCAGCTCAACCAAGAGGAAATAAAAGAAGCTGTTTCATGGTTGTTTGAAAATGACCGTTTGGATCACGACTTCTCAAAAGGAATTACTGCCAATACTTCCTTTGAGGTGTATTGGAAAAATTTAGGGAAGGATTGGTATATGGTCGATATGAACCAAGACGGCCAAAAGGAGTTGATCTATTCGGGTAAGAGTTTCCGAGCCGAAGAGAAGGAGTTCTTTCAACTTTTCATGAAATACGGGTCCGTTTGGAAGCAAGATTATTGGGATGAAGGCCATTTTGCAGGCTATCAGATTCAGCCGAATACAGGAGAAATCTTGTTGGTTCATCATCGCTACCCGTGTTGTTATCAAGCTTCTCACAATATCAATCGACTTCGCTTGGTTCGCGGTAAAATCAAGATGTATAAAAAGTTGTTTTTGGCAAGAGATTCGGCAATGAAAGGACAGTTTTTCCCAGAAAAAGTCACTTACACCACCAACGTTTTATTCTTGAAAAAGGAAACCATGCTTCGCTGGTCTGGAGAAAAAATCGATACCGAAGCCATGTTTAGCTCTCCAACAAACGAAATTTTACCCTACGAAAAGGGGGCAAGCTTTCAGATTCTTGCTTCAAAGGGAGATTGGAAGTACGTGGTGATGCTCAGTCCACCTAAAAACGTGCCGAGTAGAGTAGCGAATGCGCAAAACCTACAAGATGTTCACGTAATGGGCTGGTTTTATAAACCTGCATTCTGAACCGCCTTTCTTACACTTCCATGCTTCTTTAGGAGGTTCAAAGCTTCCTGGTAGGTACAGTTAATTTCAGCTTGAATCATTCGGGCTCCACGGTCTACCAGTTTGTCGTTGCTCAGTTGCATGTCGACCATCTTGTTGCCCTTCACGTGTCCTAATTGAATCATCAATCCGGTAGAAATCATGTTCAATACTAATTTTTGAGCTGTTCCTGATTTCATGCGAGTACTTCCAGTCACGAATTCGGGCCCCACCACTGGCGTCATCGGAAATTGAGCCAATTCAGCCAAGGGACTTCCTGGATTACAGGTGATGCCACCGGTAGTAATGTTGTTCTCGTGACATTTCTTGAGCGCTCCGAGTACGTATGGAGTAGTTCCTGAAGCAGCAATGCCAACCACGGTGTCATTTTCGTTAATTTCCCACTCTTTTAGATCCAGCCATCCTTGTTCGCTATCATCTTCGGCAAATTCCACTGCTCGTCTGATTGCTTGGTCACCGCCGGCAATTAATCCAACCACCACACCGTGATCAACACCAAAGGTAGGTGGACATTCGGAAGCATCTACAATTCCCAAGCGACCACTCGTTCCAGCTCCCAAATAAAACAAACGTCCTCCAGCCTGCATGCGAGGTAGGGTATGTTGGATAAAAGCTTCAATTTGTGGTAAAATCGCTTGAACAGCGAGTGCTACTTTTTGATCTTCTCGATTGATGTTGGCCAATAATTCACCAGCCGACATTTTCTCAAGATGGTTGTATTCTGAATCGGATTCGGTAATTCTATTCATGATTAAACGAGATAGGCTTCCATTTTGCCATCCTTTTTAAAGATTTCTACACGTTCTGCTAGGGTGGTAGAAAGGCTTAAACCAACAAAGTCGGACTTGATTGGGTAACGGCGATGTTTCCGGTCGACCATGGCAACGGTTTTAATTGCCTTGGTGGCGTGTTGCAAAAACTTCGTCAACGCGTATTGCATTGTTTTGCCAGAGTTCAGTACGTCGTCAATTAAAAAGATGAACCCATTTTTCAATTGTTCTTGAGGCAGCGTGATTTCAATTTCGCGACTCCATGGTTGTTCCTTGTCTACAATAATCTCAAAAACGTGAACTTGATTGTCTGAATTTGCTTGAATAATTTCTGCAAGCATTTTGGTTAACTCAAAGCCATTTCCGTGAATCCCACCTAGAAAAATTTCCTTTTCTTCCCACGAGTTTTCAATGATTTGATGAGCAAGCCGAACGACTTTTTGCTCAATTTCTTCAGAAGTTAAAATGCGTTGCATACTCAAGCTTTTTGAGCAAAGATAGTATAGTTTAGAAAGGCAAAAGGTGACGAAACAATTCTTTTGTATTGTCTCTAAAAAAATCGTGACCGCAATCGATAACGTCGGGTTTTAGATCCAAAAAAGCCTCTTTCAAAAAGCGTTCGGCAATAGCAGGTGGGAAAATTCCATCGTATCGCCCCATTACAATGCGCACAGGCGTTTTGTAGCGCAAAACCAATTGCCCAAAAACGACTGGAGGAGTTTGAATCTTTCTGAAGTTTCGCCAGGTACGCGAAGCTTGAATCATTCGTTCCTTCGATTGGGTGAAGTCTTCTGCAAGTTCAATCACCTTTGGGTGGATCTTTCGAAATACTTTGGCCAAACGCATGGTACGTAAAAACCACTCTGGATTTTTCTCAAAAAACTCCATCATTTTAAGCGGAACACGTCTTCTTGCTGCTCGGTCATAAAAACCGTTGAGATCTATTCCGTCAGGAGAAAGTAGGGACAGAGTCTTCACCTTGGTAGCATGATACTCGTATATTTTTAAGGCAAAACGACCGCCTTGCGAATAAGCCAAAAGATGAAATTGTTCGACGGATTCTAGGTCTAATAGTTTCTCAAAAAGGGAGTTGAACTCCGTTTCCTTCAAGGGGTTTTTGAAAATGCGATTTTCCGGAAATTCAGAATGCTGATGATGGAAGAGATGAAATGAAATGATTCTATTTTCTTCAGTAGCCAAGAACCTAAAATCTTCCGGGCTTTTGCTGTGTCCATGCAAGGCAATAATGGTATTTTTACCCTTGCCGTAAACTTCATAGGCTAAGGAAATATCATCTATGCAAACCTTTTTGGGAGACATGTTGCAAAGATAGACATATTATGTATGCATATTAAACTAAGGAAGGTTTTTCATGTTTTTTATGGCCCAGGAATTTTTAGGGTCCACCTTCAATATGCGCTTATACAGCACGCGTGCCTTCGTATACTCTTTGGCCTTGTGAGCCAGATAGGCTTGTTCGCTTAATTCATCGATATAAATGTCTCGTAGATTTTCTCTTGCTACCACATTTTTCGGGCTCAGCTCTATGGCCTTTCTGTAATACCACTTAGCCAGTTCATTTTTGTCATTTTCATAGGAAATATAGCCTTTATACGTGTTCCATTCAGAGGAAAAAGGGTTGTAAACCAAGGAAGAAAAAGCAAGGAGAAAACTGGAAGCCATCCAAATAAATCTGCGTTTGAAATGGTTAAAAACCTTACCTGTAACGAAACCGTAAACAATCCCGGCTACAGCAGAACTCATCCCAAACGGGATCCATTGGTAATAATAATTGATGGCAGCAAACAACAAGGTTCCTACTCCGAGTACGTAAGCCAAAGTTGAAATCCAGGCCTTTTTCCAATATGCGTTGGAGTCGCCCAACATGAAATACAAAAACGCGATGTTTACACCTGTCAACCCCAGACCTGGATCTCCAGACATCGCTAGTTGAGCGCATGAAGTAACCACGCTGGCAATGAAACCAAAGAAGGCAAAAAACATGAAACCGTAACTCCTTTCTACTCTTCTAGCGAATAGAAGAAAAAGGGCTACATTGATCAAGAGGTGTATGGTGCTGGTGTGTAAAAGAGAGTTGGTTAGAACGCCCCAAAATTGACCGTTATAAATGTCGAAAGCATAGGGCGAACCCATGAGTTTGAAAAAATATCTTTTGTCTTCATAGTCGGAATGAAAGATTAAAAACAAAAGATGAAATAACACCACCATGGTGATGATAATGTAGAGACCGGTTGATTTTCTGTTTGTCATTTATCTGCTTCGTCTTCTCGCTCTTTCTCTAGAATTTAAGGTCAACTCACGCCCCGTTTGTCCAGCTACCGACGTGTTTTCATCTGCTCTGCGCAACAAATAAGGCATTACCTCGTGAACGGGACCATAAGGTACATATTTTGCCACATTGAATTTTTCGTGTGTCAAATTGAAGGAAATATGATCTGACATGCCCAAAAGTTGAGCAAAATAAACGCGTTTATCAGATGGATCCAGACCTTTTTCCTTCATGAGTTCGGTCAGCAAAAGGTTGCTTTCTTCGTTGTGGGAGCCAGCGCAAAAATGGACAGCATCTAAATGGTTGATCATGAAACGCAGGGCGTCATTAAAATCCCTATCGGTAGCAATTTTATTGGGTTGAATAGGAGAGGGGTAACGTTTTTCTTCGGCTCTTTTTCGCTCCTTTTCCATGTAGGCACCTCTCACTAGTTTTACTCCCATCAAGTACCCTTCACTTTGAGCGATCTGTGTTTGTTTTTTGAGGTGTTCCAAACGGTCGTGACGGTAAATTTGAACCGTGTTGAAAACGATGGCTCTTTCTCGGTTGTATTTGGCCATCATTTCATAGCTTATTCGATCGATGGCGTCTTGAATCCAGCTCTCTTCAGCATCAATGAAAACGGGGGTTTGTACCTCGTGAGCCCTTTTGCAAATTCGATCCACTCTTTCATAGAGATGTTCTTTCTCCAATTTTTCTTTTTCGCTCAATGTGCTTTCTGGGTTGTTGAGCTTTTCAAGTAGGCCAAAGCGTGTAATACCTGTTACTTTAAAAACGGCAAAAGGAATGTTTTCGGTGCGCTTTGATTCATCCAACGTGGCAATTATTTCTTCAACTGTATGGTCAAAATCACTCTCATCCGTTTTTCCTTCGACAGAATAATCCAAGATTGTCCCAACCCCACTCTTCGCTAACTGCTGCATACGCGGCCGACATTCAGGGATGGTTTCTCCACCACAAAATTGCTTGAAAATGGTCTTTTTGATTAGTCCTTTTATGGGGAGGTGAAGGGCCAAAGCAAAGTTGGTTAAAGGTTTTCCAAGCTTTACCATGGTAGGGTTGCCTATCACTTTGAATAACCAGTATGCACGGTTCAAATCTTGGTCGCTTTTACTCGAAAAGGCGATTTCTGTATTGTCGAATGAAATCATGGTGCAAAAATAACTTGTTTTTCCTCAGGGTGTATTCTCAAGAAAGCGAATGTTACCTTTGTTTTTTTAGATTAAAACGAAAAGGAAACATGAAGTCGGTTCTGCATTTTGGATCTTTTGGCGATACTGCATTTGCAAAGCAATTGTCCTTGGCCATTGAAGGTAAAAAAGTGATGGTTTTGTTAGATGAAAACTCGCATAGAGAATGTCTATCAGCGCTTTTTCAGTTGGTGGATGGATTGTCTGAAGCTGAAATAGTTGAACTTCCTTCAGGAGAGCAAAACAAAACCCTCGAGATGTGCGAGGCCGTGTGGTCAACCCTTACAGAATGTCAATTTTCACGCAAAGATGTATTGATTGCCTTGGGTGGAGGTGTCATATGTGACATGGGTGGTTTTATTGCGGCGCTTTACAAAAGAGGCATGGATTGCATTTATGTTCCAACCACCTTGTTGGCCATGGTAGATGCTTCGGTTGGTGGTAAAACAGGAGTTGACTTCGGACCGTTTAAAAACCATTTGGGCGTATTCAACGAGCCCTCTCATATTTTCTTTGACGATCACTTTTTACTTACACTTCCCGAAAAGGAAATCGTTAACGGTTTGGCCGAAATGATCAAGCATTACTTACTTATCGGCGACCGAGAAAAATTAGTGCAAATGCGCTCAGCCGACTTTATTATTAACCTCGAACAAATAGAACAGTCGGTTGCTATCAAGAAAAATGTTGTGGAACAAGATCCGAATGAAAAAGGCCTGAGAAAAACCTTGAATTTGGGACATACAGTGGCGCATGGTTTGGAAGGGTTCTTACTTGACAAAGAGCCGATGGATCATGGTTTGGCTGTGGCTCATGGTTTGCTCGTGGAGGCAAAAATTGCAGAAAATGGGGGACTACTGAAACCGGATGATTTTCAATTCATAGAAGATGTATTGAGTGCCAATTTTGAATGGCAGAAGCTGAAAAAAGAGGACCTAGAAGATATTTACAACCTCATGCTCAACGATAAGAAAAATGACAGCGCTGTGCCCAGCATGGTGTTGTTGACCGCTTTGGGACAGCCTATTTTGGATCAAAAAGTGAGCAAAGACATGTTCACTCAGGCCATGGTGGATGTAAATTTTGTTTAAAGCCAACCCTCTAAAGTGGTTTTGATTTTCTCGAGGCGTTTGATTAAATCCAAATTATGATTGGGCTCTGGATTTTCTTGTGACTTACCATCTTTTGATTTTAACGCAAGCTTGGCACCTTCTAGGGTATATCCCTGTTCCTTGACCAAATTGTAAATCATGTTAATTTTCATGATCTCTTTGGGGGTGAAAAGTCGATTGCCTTTCTTGTTTTTCTTGGGCTTGAGTATTTTAAATTCCTTCTCCCAAAAGCGGATTAATGAAGCATTTACAGAAAACAAGTCAGCCACTTCGCCGATGCTGTAATACAATTTTGTTAGTTCAGATTCTACTATTTTGCTCATTTCTTATCGCTCTTCATTACCGAAAATAGTTATATTTTCGCAACCATCGTCACCAATAGAATGTTGAAGTACCTTAGTCTCTGGATGTTTTTGCTTCCTTTTTCATTTGCTTTTGCCCAGGCGGAAGAAGAAGACGATTCTACCAGTTTGACGCTTCCACTTGATAGCGTGGCAATTGATACCTTTTTCGTTTCAGATTCCTCCCCAGCCGATAGCGCGCTTATTGATACAACGAGAAACGAAGAAATTGACGAATTAATTTCATTTGCAAAGACCTTTTTAGGAACGCCCTATAAATGGGCAGGAACCACACCTTCAGGCTTCGATTGTTCGGGTTTTATCTATTATATCTTGGGCAATTTTGGATTCGAAATTACCCGTACCTCTTATGGAATGGCCGACCTCGGCAGGCAGGTAAAGCTTTCGGAAGTGCGTCCTGGTGATCTACTTTTCTTTAAAGGACGAAGTTTGAACAGCACCAAGGTTGCCCATGTGGGCATGGTCATTGAAGTGCGGCCTGATGCCATCTTTTTTATTCATTCTTCCTCTTCCCGGGGAGTGGTTATCGACAATTTCAAGACGAGCAAATACTACATCCCTCGATTTTTGAAAGCAAAAAGAATAGATTATGGAATTCCTGATGATGAGAGTGAATAAGAATTGGTAATTTCAGAGTAAAAACCAATTCAAATGTCGACTCCAGCAGGACTTATCGAACTTAAACCACTAGACTTAGCTTATTACGAGGAACTGAAAAAATTGATGCAAGGGGTATACTCTTCGCTTGAAAACTCTTATTGGGAGCGAAAGCAATTGCAAATATTGGTCGACCTTTTTCCCGAGGGTCAAATCATGGTACTTATTGATGGCAAAATGGCCGGTTGCGCTCTTTCCATCATCGTAAAAGACGAGGATATTGACGGAAAGCATACCTATCGACAGATTACGGGTGATTTTACCTTCAATACACACAAACCAGATGGCAACATCCTTTATGGTGTGGATGTCTTTGTTTCGAAAGACTTCAGAGGGATGCGCTTGGGAAGACGCATGTACGACTATCGAAAGGAGCTTTGTGAAAAGTTGAACTTAGAAAAAATTGTTTTTGGTGGTAGACTTCCCGTTTACCATAAGTATGCCGACGAATGTACACCCAAGCAATACATCGATAAGGTTAAGGCCAAAGAAATTCACGATCCTGTATTGGACTTCCAGTTATCCAATGACTTCTATGTAAAACGGGTATTGAAAGGATATTTGAATGGTGACAAAGATTCACTGGACTATGCTGTTTTGCTGCAGTGGAACAACATTTATTACGAAGCGCAAGAACAAAATTCCAAGCGCAAGTCTGTAGTAAGAATGGGCTTGGTGCAGTGGCAAATGCGTCCGTATAAAACCTTCGATGACCTAATTGAACAAGTAGAATATTTTGTGGATACGGTATCGAGTTACCGCTGTGACTTTGTTCTTTTTCCCGAATATTTCAATGCGCCCTTAATGGCCGAGTTCAATCATATGTCGGAGCCAGAAGCCATTCGTGGTTTGGCGAAGTACACGCCTATTTTGCGCGATAAGTTGCAGGAATTTGCCCGATCGTATAATATCAACATCATAGCTGGTTCCATGCCCGAAATGTCGGATAATGTACTGAATAATGTAGGATTTCTTTGTAAAAGAGATGGATCGGTGGAGAAGTATGAGAAAATACATGTTACTCCTGATGAAGAGCGCGTTTGGGGATTGAGTGGTGGAAACATGCTCAAGACTTATGATACTGACTGCGGAAAAATTGGTATCCTCATTTGTTATGATGTAGAATTTCCAGAATTGAGTCGTTTGTTGGCTAAGGAAGAGATGAGCATTTTATTTGTTCCCTTTTTAACCGATACGCAGAACGGTTATTCTCGCGTGCGCAATTGCGCTCAAGCAAGGGCTATTGAGAATGAATGCTATGTGGCGATAGCTGGTTCAGTAGGTAACCTACCAAATGTTCACAACATGGACATACAGTATGCCCAAAGTATTGTTTTTACTCCGTGTGATTTTGCCTTCCCAGCTAATGGAATTAAGGCCGAGGCGACAACGAATACCGAGATGATTTTGGTTGTAGATGTCGATATGGACTTGCTTCGCGAATTACACGAATTTGGAGCGGTTAAAAATTTGAAAGATCGCCGAACCGATTTGTACGAAGTAATCATGAAAAAGGGATGATCAGTCCAAAAGAAGAGGTATCGTTGTCTATTCAAGAACGCCGCGAGTGGGTCTTTTTGATCTTGGCAGGCTTGTTTCTTGGTACCTTGGCTTTGTTGAATGTAATGGGGATTTCGCGCTTCATTGATTTGTCGAGTTACATTGGCATTCCAGATGATTCCCCCATTCGATTCTCCTTAGCTGTGGGTGTTTTGGCCTATCCGATTACCTTTCTTTGCACTGATTTTATTTCTGAAATTTATGGAAGAAAAAGAGCCAATCGCGTGGTGTGGGTTGGCTTGATTCTGAACCTTTGGGTACTTTTTATTCTGTGGCTAGGAGGGGCGTTAAATCCACCGGCTGAGTTAATTGATGGTCAATTGCCAATAGGAGTAAAGGATGGTGTGGCCGATGTACCTTATGGCTACTCGTTTTACCAAATTCGCTTTTACACCTTTGGAGCAACCTTTGCCAGTATGGTAGCCTATATGGCAGCTCAGTTTTGCGATGTCCATATCTTTCATTTTCTCAAAAAAAAGACGAATGGGAAGCATCTTTGGCTGAGGAATAACGGATCGACTTTGGTGAGTCAACTGGTAGATTCTACTGCTGTAATCTTGATTACTCATTTCTATGCACATGCCTTACCCATACAAGAAGGGGAGAACCTTGTGAAGCAACTCTGGTATTTTATTTTAAGCTCTTACCTCTTCAAGCTAGTCTGTGCCTTGATTGATACGATTCCCTTCTATTTCGGGACGAAATGGTTAAGAAAGTACTTGCAAATTGAAGATGAAGTTAGGTAGCAGAATGTCTTTTCTTGAGATGCCATAAAAGATATAGCAAGGCCAATACGGCTGTACTCACCCCAAAGAGGAAGCAATACAATACGGTTACGAAGGTGTTGTCGTAAATTAAAGTGGTGGAGAAAGATCCGACCATGATTCCCAATTCTAAGGCGATGAACATCGTGCCTGCGCCAACGCCACGTCTATGGTCGGCGCTTAAATCAGCGGTCCAGGCAAATAGAGTAGGACTACTCACACCAGTGGCAAAGCCAAAGACGATCGCAGCAAGTGTGTAGGTCAATGGATTGTACGCAAAGCCAATAAAAGTCATGGAAACGATCAAGAAAATCATGCCGACTACAAGTGTTTTTCTACGTCCAAATCGATCACTCCAGCTCGAAGAAAACAGTCGAACACCAATGGTGGAAATGACATAAAACATGAAAAACCAGCCCTTGTTGTTGATGCCTAAATATTCGGAAATTTCAGGTGTGATGACAAAAATGACACCGGAGCAAATGGCCGAAAGAAACATGACCATTGCCGAGGGAATAACGCTCGGTTCGATAACGTCGGTCCATTTGAGGGTGATATGGGCTAATTTGAATTTTTGTGGTTCAACCAAAGACTCTTGAACGTAAACCAATAAAGCGCCTGAAATCAAAGCGATAACGGAGGCAATTACAAACATGGAATCGATGCCAAGGGCTTGTTTGATTGGTGTGCCCATACTTTGTCCGGCTCCAATTCCCAATGAAATAAAGGTCCCCCAAATTCCCATTCCACGTCCCCTTTTATTACTCGGCAAAATATCCGTTACGGAAGCAGTGGCACCAGTTGGCATAAAACCAGCAGCAATTCCGTGAATAAACCGCAGGGAAAGAAAGAAAAATACACCGAGTTGAAAGGGGTAAATCAAGCAGACGACTGTGCCAATTATGATGCCGATGGTCATTACCTTTTTTCGACCAATGTGATCGCTTAGTTTTCCGGAAAAAGGTCTAGCCAACAAGGATCCGAGGGCAAAAAGAGTTATGATCAACCCTTTTTTATCTGCACCTCCTAGAATGGAAATGTACTCGTTTAGTTCAGGAAGGATGAGGTTGAAACTAGTCGTGAAGAGAAACATCGAAGCACATAAAATCCAGAAATTTGCCGTGAACGTACGTTTCATGGGGGCAAAAATACAGCCAATTATTGGTTGCGTCCCTATCCGAAGAACAATGTTTGATAAAACGCGTTCCTAATAAAAAAGAAATTATGAAATACCTTCTCTTATTGTGTTCAGCCTTCCTACTGATGTTGGCATGCAGTTCCACCGCCAACGAAAACCTTTCTTCGTCGACTCCTACAAGCTGGTCGATTGATCCGGGGGATACCAACAAGGTGGTTAAGTCGAAGGAAGAATGGAAGAAAATTTTATCGCCAGAAGTATATCGCGTTACCAGAGAGGCTGGAACGGAAAGGGCGTTTACGGGAGAATATTGGGATAATCATGAAAAGGGGACATATTATTGTGTTTGCTGTCATTTGCCTTTGTTTTCAAGCGAAACCAAGTTTGAATCCGGGACAGGCTGGCCCAGTTTTTATGCACCCATTGAAGAAAATGCTGTCACGATAAAGGTGGATAATTCCTTTGGAATGATTCGAGAAGAGGTAGTGTGTACGCGATGTGATGCGCATTTGGGACATGTATTCGACGATGGACCTAAGCCAACTGGAAAACGCTATTGTATGAATTCTGCTTCTCTTCTTTTTGAGAAGAAAAAACGATAGAATTTTTCTCTACCTTCGGCGCGAAATGGAAAGTATGAAAGAAGCAACTTTTGGAGCAGGATGTTTTTGGTGTATAGAAGCCTGCTATAAGGAAATGAAGGGGGTTATTTCGGTAAAACCTGGATATGCAGGAGGTACCATTAAGAACCCAGGATACAAAGAGGTTTGCACAGGTAGAACCGGGCATGCAGAAGTGGCCCGTGTTGTTTTTGACGAAACCCAAGTGAGTTTTGCTGAATTACTGGAAGTGTTTTTCTTTATTCACGACCCCACTACTTTGAACCGACAAGGAGGAGATGTTGGAACGCAATACAGATCCGTTGTTTTTTACCATTCAGAAGAACAGAAAGAACTAACTGAAATGTATATCATGCGGTTGAACAACGAAGAGGTTTGGGAAAACCCGATTGTTACCGAGGTGAGTCCAATCAATATGTATTTCGAAGCAGAGGACTATCACCACAATTATTTGGAAAACAATCCTGAAAATCCTTACTGCCAAAGTGTGGTCCGACCAAAGGTGGATAAATTCAAAAAGGTCTTTTCGCAGCAGCTTAAGGAACAATAAACAATAAATGTATAGTCATAAAAAAAGTCCGATTCTAAATCGGACTTTTTCTTTGGTTTATATCGTCTGTTATAATCCTTCTAATTCTTCTGCTTCTTGAGATGGAGCGCCTTTCATCGGTTTTTTTCCTTTTTCTTGACGTCTTTCCATTCTTTCTTTCTCCAAGGCCTCCATTTTTGCATTTTGTTCGGCTGTAAGCATGTTTTGCAATTGGATTTTGCGTTGGTCGTTGTTCATCTTAATGCGCTCCTTTTTTTGTTCTTGGGTCAAGGTTGCATCATTGCGGATTGCCTCATTTTTTAGAGCGATTCCGTAGTTCAATTCTGCTACTTTAGCTCGCTGAGTTTCTGTAAGCTGCAATTCTTTATCCATGCGAGCGGTCAATTTTTCTGCTCTTTCTTTGGGATCAGCCTTTTTTTCTGCTTGCGGCTTTTCTGCAGCTTGAGGTGCTTGTTTTTTAGGTGTGTTCACCTGTCCGTACGCCATCCCTAAAGTAGAGGAAGCAAGTAGGACCATAACGATTCGTGTCAATTTCATAACGTACTGTTTTTTTGTTGCGACAATTTCAATTTCCATGCCAAGTTAAATAAAGGGGTGCAATTTTGCTAACTTTAAATGTGCACAATCATCAACCAAACGCAAATTTTATCAAATGGCTGCTCGTAGTAGGGCCTTTACTTTTTACAGCCTGTGTGGTTACTGCCATCAAGGATACCAAATACGAAACCGGGGAGGTCATTGATTTGAGTAGAAGAGGATTAACCGTCATTCCGTCTTATGTATTCGAAAAAACAGATCTAAAGGTCTTGCGTTTGTTTCGAAATAAAATTTCTTCCATCCCTCCTGAAATAGGTCAATTGGAAAACCTGGAGGCTTTGTATTTAGGTGACAACGATCTCGAGTCTTTGCCTGCCGAAATTGGTCAATTGAAGAACTTGAAAATCTTATCTGTTTCTTCCAATCATCTGAAAAGTCTGCCAAAGGAAATAGGTCAACTAACCAATCTTGAACAATTGTGGGTGCAGCAAAATGACTTGGTTGAATTGCCAGAGGAAATTGGAAACCTCAAACTTCTGTTCAATCTCAAATTGGGTTATAACCGTTTAAAAGTGTTACCTCCCACCATGTATCAGTGTGAGAATTTAAGATTCTTGGACTTGACGCGAAATCAACTCCTTACCATCGATGATCAGTTTGCCAACATGGCGCAATTAAAGGAATTGCGTTTGGTCAATGCTGGACCTGGAATTATTTTGACGGAAAAACTTTGCGAACTGCGATTTCTTGAATATTTACAAATAGATCGCTACACACAAGTACCCAATTGCCTGTTGGTTTTGAGAGCCAATCGTTTAAGGATTGATATGGGGCAATAGCATTCCTTAAAATCTCATAAAAAAGTAAAATTACTTTATCTCAAATTTAATTTTGCGTCATGTTTAGGGCCATTCGAAATAATCGTATACTTCGTTTCTTTTGGGGAGTTTTTGCTCTGTTCCTTTTGAACGTGAGTATTGATTCGCCCGATACCTATCATCAAACAGTCCATGAAGATCTCGCCTTCAATGATCAAGAAACCATCGTAGAGTTAGTGGTGGAAAAGATTTTGGGTTATGAAGATGCATTTCCGGAGTACGACGACACCGATTCGGAAAACGAGGAAAAGAAGGCTGGATTTAAAATAGAGGTGATATCCGCGAGTGACTTGGCTTTGTTCTCCTTTGTGGAAGCGGTTAATGACCGCAAAGAATTCCCTCTATTAAAAGAAAATCTCTTGACGGGTTATGCCCAATTCGAAGGACCACCACCGAGATCCTAGTTTGTTTTTCAAGTTGACAACGCGTTAAAAACAAACAAATTAATCCTTTATGAATTTTAAAATAGTCGTTGCTGTGCTCATTTTTTGCACCGTGACGTTGAGTGCATGGACTCAAATTGAAAAAGAAAGTGCGGACAGTATGTATATCGAGGAAATGGAAGGTAAATCCAAGGTGTTACATGCTGAACCTTTGTACATCGATTTAATCAGAGATTTAGGTGCCCGCAAAGGGGAAAAAGAATGGAACGTTGGAATGGGACTTACAGACAAGCTTCATTTTGACACTTACGAAGCCCTTGTGGAATACGAATGGGCTCCTATTAATCGACTTGGCTTGGAGGTGGAGTTACCATTTTCATTTCATTCCAATACGGCTGGATTGAATAAAGACTTGGTTCCAAATCATCAATTGAATAGTATTAAAACGGCTGCACAATGGTCGTTTTTAGTGAACCAAGAACGGTCAGTATCAATGGCGCTCGGTTATATCAACGAGTTTGAAATGAACCATTTCCGAGGATATACCGAAAAGTTGGTAACTGGTAATGTCTTCAATCCTTTTTTTGTATTGGCCAAGCGCTGGGGAAATAATTTTCATACGCTTATCTACACAGGGCCTCAGTTTCAAGTGCATTATGGTTACAAGTTTTGGGACCGTTTTTACGATGTCAATACCAGCTTGCATTACATGATTCCAGGCACAAAGAATTTCATTGGCTTGGAGACGAACAAGTCATTCATGAAGAACGATTATCACATGGTCGTGCGTCCACAAATGCGATTGAGTGTAAGTGAACACGTGCTTGTAGGAATTGTGGCTGGAATTCCGGTCTCCAAGAAAAATGAAAGATTTAGCACCTTTCTGCGTTTAATTTGGGAACCCAAGAGTCACTAATCAAAATTGAAAGGGGAGATTTTTTCTCCCTTTTTAATCCCCTTTACGCATCGCTTCAAACAAAACAAGATCGTACAAAATGTGAACACCAATGCTAAACCATAAACCGAAATATTCGTATCCATAGGCCAAGATAAATGTGAGGGGAAGGACCAATAAGCCATAGAGAGATTTGCGCCAGTTCCAAGGAACCAAGTACCCGTGAACGGCAACGAAAAGGAGAGATCCCCAAAAAGGGCCAATAAATGTTTGCAAACTGGAACGAAAGAAAATTTCCTCGCCTACGCCCGCACAGATTGACAGAAAAAGGGCATCCCAGAAGGAAAGGTTCAAGTTTTTTACAAAACGTTCAACTCGATCAGGTGCTTGTTCGAACAATTCTGAACCCAGAACAAGAAGAGAAAAAAAGGCGTAAATCACACCAATAGAAGCACCTAGAATGAGCTCACCGGAACGTAAATCTTCCAAATGCAACAATTCCATTATGCGGTAGTTGGTAAAGAAGAACTGCAACAAGGTGGCCAAGAGTGGAAATCCAACCAAGGTCAACACTCCCATCACATAAATCCCTCGCTTGCTCAATTTCCTTTTTAACTTTGCCCCAAAGTTCTCATAAATATGAAAGATTACATCATCGAATACATAAAAAGTCATTACTATCATTTGGTTGATGGACAAGAGGTCTTGAATTCAGGTGTTTATGAAAAAGAAGCCTACTTGTGGGCCCTCGGAATGTTTGGAATATTGATCGTACTTTCCGTTTTCGCCTGGTTCCTTACTCGATTTTTCATGATACAAGTCTTGCACGTGGTGGCGAATAAATCGCGTACCACTTGGGACGATCACTTGGTGCATAACAAGGTATTTCGATCCTTGGCGCACTTGGTTCCATTGATGTTCATGGAGTATTTTTTGTCGATTGTTTTTTATCAATTCCCCAAAATTCAGGGCTTTTTTGTGCGGCTGACAGAAGTGTTGATACTGTGGGCTGTGATGGTAACGATCAACCGCTTTTTGAGTGCCATTCACGATATTATTACTGAAAAAGATAAATACAAGGACAAACCCATACAAAGTTATATTCAAGTTGGGAAAATTGTGGCCACAGGAATCATGATCGTAATGATGCTCAGTGTGGTGACAAATCAAAGTCCTTTGTTCTTTTTAACTTCCTTGGGTGCCATGACGGCCATTCTGGTCTTGGTTTTCAAGGACACTATTCTTGGTTTTATTGGAAGTATCCAATTGGCAACGAATGATATCATTCGCATTGGCGATTGGGTGACTATGGAAAAATACGGTGCGGATGGCGATGTGGAAGGTATTACTCTTTCATCTGTGAAAATCAGAAATTTCGACAAAACAATTACCACCATTCCGACCTATGCCTTCATTTCCGATTCGTTTAAAAACTGGAGAGGAATGGAAGAATCCGAAGGAAGAAGAATCAAGAGAAGCGTTCAAATTCAAATTGATTCCGTGGAGTTTGCTTCCAACGAGTTGGTGGAAAAGCTGAAGGCCATTGCCTTTTTTAAGCCTTTTATCGAGAAGCGCCAAAAAGAAATTGAAGCGTACAATGAACAACACGGTTTAACAGGTAAGAATGCGATCAATGCAAGAAGAATGACGAACCTGGGCTTGTTTCGCCGTTACATTGAGCATTACCTGCAAAATCACCCACAGATTAACAAGGAAATGACCTTGATGGTTCGTCAATTGGCGCCGAATGAACATGGAATTCCATTGGAAATCTACTGTTTTTCACAATCCAAGGTTTGGGAAGAATATGAAAACCTACAAGCAGATGTTTTTGACCATTTGTTTGCCGTTGTACATCATTTTGAATTGAGTGTGTTTGAAAGACCAACGGGGAGAGACTTTAGAGTTTAGAGTTCAGAGTTCAGAGTTCAGAATTCGAGTATTGAATGCAGAAAGTCTTGGTTGAACAGGTTTCATGTCGTCCTGACTCCTGACTCCAAAAATCTTTTAGTCAAAAAAGAGGCTCCACCGAAGTGAGAGCCTCTTTTCTTTTTTACAAGTTAAAACTAAAAGTCTTCAAGGGATTCTTAATGGTTTTCTTGAACTTCCACCTCAGCCCAACCAAAGGGGGAAATTAATTTTTTTCTAAACTTAATGAGTACGGACGATCGGCATCTGTTACGCCTCGTTTTTCGTTTGGTGTGTTGCCCATGTTGAACTCGAGAGTTCCGCCTTTCTGTAATTCGGTGTGCTGTAAGAAATTCGCTTTGAAAATATTTCCATTCCAACTAGCGGTTTGTACATATCTATTTTCGCTTGAATTGCCTTTTGCGGTGATGTTCAATTTTTTTCCGTTGGGTAAATGAACCGTCACGTTTTCAAATAAGGGACTTCCCAGAACGTATTCGTTCGTCGCTGGACAAACAGGGTAGAAGCCTAAGGCGCTAAAGACGTACCAAGCCGATGTTTGACCATTGTCCTCGTCACCACAGTAACCATCAGGAGTTGCTTTGTACAAACGATTGATTACTTCTCTTGACCAGTATTGTGTTTTCCAGGGCTGACCTGCATAATTGTATAGATAGATCATGTGTTGAATCGGTTGATTTCCATGTGCGTACTGACCCATGTTGATGATTTGCATTTCGCGAATCTCATGAATCACCCCACCATAAGCACTTTCGTCGAAGATGGGTGGAACAGAGAAAACAGAATCCAACTTCTCAACGAAACGCTGTTTACCGCCCATTAAACCGATCAATCCATTTACATCGTGGAAAACTGACCAAGAATAGTGAATGGAGTTCCCTTCGGTAAAAGCATCCCCCCATTTGTAAGGGTTAAATGGACTTTGGAAGGTTCCATCTTCATTTCTACCTCGCATCCAGCCAACCGTTGGGTCGTATAGTTTCTTGTAATTCATCGCACGTTCTCGGTACAATTGAATTTCTTTCTTCGGTCGGTTTAGTTGCTTCGCCAATTGGTAGATACAAAAGTCATCGTAGGCATATTCTAAGGTTCGTGCAGCACTTTCATTGATGCCGACATTGTAGGGAACATAACCCAACTTCGTGTAATAAGGTGCACCTCTTCTTCCTACAGCATCCATTGGACCTTCGTTGTTCGCTCCATTTAAAAGAGCTTGATACAAAACATCTATGTCTGGAGATTTGATTCCTTTGAAGTAAGCTTCGATCACAACTGAAGCCGAATTTTTTCCTACCATGATATTCGCATACCCGGGGCTCGACCATTCCGGCAACCAGCCACCTTCTTTGTAGCAGTTGGCCAAGCCATTCTGCATTTCCTCATTGATCTCAGGATACAAGAAATTCAAGAATGGGTAGAGGGCGCGGAAAGTATCCCAGAAACCTGTTCCAGCAAACATTTCACCATCGTGTACTTGACCATCGTACGGACTCCAGTGAATTTTCTTTCCATTAGCATCAATCTCGTACAATCGATTCGGGAACAATAAAGCTCTGTACAAACACGAGTAAAAGGTTCGTTTTTCATCCAAACGATCATCCTTTATTTCAATTCTTCCCAAGTATTTGTTCCACGTTTTCTTACCGTTTTCACGCAGTTGATCAAAGCCAATTTGACCGATTTCACGATTCAAACTAATTTCCGCTTGATCCCAAGAAATGAAACTCGAAGCAATGCGCAATTCTACCTGTTCTTCGTCTTCGGTTTCAAAGGTGATAGCCGCCCCCACGTGATTTGATTTTGCTTCCAATTGAGGAGTTAATACACTGTCGACCCAAGTTTGAGATTGTGTCCACTTCTTGTTGACATAAATCACAAAATACATTTTGAAATTCTCGTATTTCCCACGAGCATATTTCGTTGAGTAACCAATGATTTTCCCTTCCTCTGGTAAAACTTTAATGTAAGACCCTCTATCCAAGGCGTCGATTACAATGGATGAGGTTTTGGACTTAGGGTAGGTCATGCGGAAAATGGATCCGCGTTCGGAAGGAGTCATTTCAGTAGTCACATCGTGATCAGCCAAGTATACACTGTAATAGTTGGGCTGAACAACCTCCGTTTTGTGCGTAAACCAACTTTCTCTTTCGTCTTCATGAAAAACAACTTTTCCCGTTGTTGGCATAATGGAAAACTGACCGTAATCATTCATCCATGGGGAGGGTTGGTGTGTTTGTTTAAACCCTTTGATTTTATCTGCCGAATATTGATAGCACCATCCGTGCCCCATTTTATTGGTAACAGGCGTCCACAAATTCATCCCCCAGGGAAGTCCAATCGCTGGGTAGGTATTCCCGTTCGATAGGGCAATTTTTGATTCCGTTCCCATTCTTGGTTCTACAAACGAAGACCAGTCTTCTTGTCCATAGGACGATAATCCAAAAACTGTCAAGAACAAGAGGGATAGGATAAATGGTTTTTTCATAGCTGGATAAAAA